>NZ_QOBB01000092.1:0-26922 GCF_024704855.1 Burkholderia sp. HAN2018
CGCGGGCCCGACAGCGCCGCCGCGACCATGCCGCCGACCGTGGCCGCGCCGCCGAACGACGGCGGCTCGCACGGCAGCATCTGGCCGGCCGAATCGAGCATCGCTTCGAGGTCGGCGAGCGGCGTGCCCGCGCGCGCGGTGACGACGAGTTCGGTCGGGTCATAGGACACGACGCCGCGATGCGTGCGCACGTCGAGCGTGCGGCCTTCGACGGGGCGCCCGAGGAACGCCTTGGTACCGGCGCCGCGAATGTGCAGCGGCTGACGGTCGTGGATCGCCGCGTCGACCTGGGCGACGAGTGCCGCGCTGTCGTCGATCGATTCGATTTCGCGTCGCATCAGAAACGCTCCAGTTCGGGAAACGGCAGCTTGCCGTGATGGACGTGCATCGCGCCGAATTCGGCGCAGCGGTGCAGCGTCGGGATGTTCTTGCCGGGATTGAGCAGGCCCTGCGGATCGAACGCGGCCTTCACCGCGTGGAAGAACGTGATTTCGTCGGCGTTGAACTGCACGCACATCTGGTTGATCTTCTCGCGCCCGACGCCGTGCTCGCCGGTGATGCTGCCGCCCGCCGCGACGCACAGCTCGAGGATCTTTCCACCCAGCGCTTCCGCGCGGTCGAGTTCGCCGGGGCGGTTCGCGTCGAACAGGATCAGCGGGTGCATGTTGCCGTCGCCCGCGTGGAACACGTTCGCGACCGGCAGCCCGTATTCGGCGGACAGCGCGGCGATTCCTTCGAGAACGCGCGGCAGCTCGCGGCGCGGGATCGTGCCGTCCATGCAGTAGTAGTCGGGCGACATGCGGCCGACCGCGGGGAACGCGTTCTTGCGACCGGCCCAGAAGCGTTGGCGCTCCGCCTCGTCGCGCGCGACGCGGATCTCCGATGCGCCGGCATCGCGCAGCAGCGTGGCGACGCGTTCGGCATCTTCGTCGACGTCGGCGGGCGAGCCGTCGAGTTCGCACAGCAGGATCGCCTGCGCGTCGACCGGATAGCCCGCGTGGATGAAATCCTCGGCCGCGCGGATCGCGAGGTTGTCCATCATCTCGAGGCCGCCGGGGATCACGCCCGCGCCGATGATCCGTGCGACGGCGGCACCGGCTTCGGCGACGTCGTCGAAGCTCGCCATCAGCACCTTCACGCTCGGCGGCTTCGGCAGCAGCTTCACGGTCACTTCGGTGACGATGCCGAGCATCCCTTCCGAGCCGGTGAACAATGCGAGCAGGTCGAAGCCGGGTGCGTCGAGCGCGTCGGTGCCGAGCGTGAGCGTATCGCCGTCGATCGTCAGGATCTCGACCTTCAGGATGTTGTGCACCGTGAGCCCGTATTTCAGGCAGTGCACGCCGCCCGCGTTTTCGGCGACGTTGCCGCCGATCGAGCACGCGATCTGCGACGACGGATCGGGCGCGTAGTAGAGGCCGTGCGGTGCGGCTGCCTGCGAGATCGCGAGGTTGCGCACGCCGGGCTGCACGCGCGCGACGCCGGCATCGGGGTCGATGTCGAGAATCCGGTTGAACTTCGCCATCACGAGCAGGAGGCCCTTTTCGAGCGGCATCGCGCCGCCCGACAGCCCGGTTCCCGCGCCGCGCGCGACCACCGGCACGCCGAGCGCGGCGGCGACGCGCAGCACCGCGCGCACCTGCTCGACCGTGTCGGGCAGCACGACCGCGAGCGGTACCGTGCGATAGGCGGCGAGGCCGTCGCATTCGAACGGCTTGAGCGCTTCGCGCTCGTGCAGCACGTCGAGGCCGGGCGCCGCCGCGTGCAGCGCGGCGACGAGTGTGTCGCGGCCGACGGTCGCCAGCGGGCCGTCGATCCGTTCGTCGTAGGTGAAACTCATCGTGTGTCTCCGTCTCCACTCTCTTCGCCATGCGGGCGGCCGCGGCATGCGCGACGCGCCGGATGGACGGCATTCTTGGCGGCCGGCCGGTGCGTGTCCATACGTCGCAGGCGTGGTCATACCAGTTTTTCGAGGCGTGCCGTGAAGCCGGGGTGGGTCTTGACGTAAAAGCCAATCACGACAAGGGTTTATGAGAAAATCGGCGACATCCGTCCAAAGTGGTCATACCAGTATGGAAATGCAGGATCGACAAGCGCCGGCGCGCAATGTCGCCGATGTCGTCGCCGAGCGGATCGAGCAATTGATCGTCGACGGCGTGCTGAAGGCCGGGCAGGCGTTGCCGTCCGAACGGCGGCTGACCGAGAAGCTCGGCGTGTCGCGCACGGCCGTGCGCGAAGGGATGAAGTTGCTGCGTGCGCGCGGAATCATCGAGACGACGCACGGCAAGGGCTCGTTCGTCGCGAGCCTGACCCCGCAGCGCGAAGTCTCGCCCATGATGCACCTGCTCGGCTCGCAGCCGCGCACGCTGTACGACCTGTTCGAAGTGCGCGGGATGCTCGAGACGGAGGCCGCGCGGCTGGCGGCGCTGCGCGGAACGTCCGCCGATTTCATCCTGATCAAGCGTCGCTACGACGAGATGACCGCGGCCGATGCGCAGGATCTCGACCCGGCCGCGCGCGCGAAGCTCGATCACGCGTTTCATCTCGCGATTTGCGAGGCGTCGCATAACCCGGTGCTCGTGAATACGTTGCAGTCGCTGACGGATCTGCTGCTGAGCTCGGTGTTTGCGTCGGTGAACAACCTCTATCACCGCGAGCCGTTGAAGAAGCAGATCGATCGCCAGCATGCGCGGCTCTATAACGCGGTGACCGGGCGGCTGCCCGAGCAGGCGCGCAAGGCGGCGAGCGAGCATATCCGCCAGTGCGTCGAATATCTGAGGGAGATCGAGCAGGAGGAGCAGCGGCTCGTGCGGTCGACGTTGCGGCTTGAAGGGTGGACGTGAGCAGGCGCCGGTGTGTTCGTGCCATGACATCCATCAAGCGACGTGCGTCGACGATGCGGTTTGAATGGTTATTGCATCATGATGTGACGTATCTGGCACGAGGCACGCCCTGATTTGCACGTTCGTGCAACACGCGCCGTGTACCGTCGCACGTATTACGCCATCGATCCTGACAGGAGGATGCTGCATGTCGATGCCGACGCATGACGGCGGGCCCGACGCCCGCGCCGACCTGACTCCGCATGAAGACCGCGCCGCGCTGCTGGCGACGCTCGACGAGTTGCTGGAGGCCGAGCGCGCGGTCGCGCGTGTCGCTTCCGAAATGGCCGCCGAGGTGAGCGACGATCCTGAACTGCATCGGCTGATCGCCCATATTCGCCAGGATGACGCGCACTGGTGCAGCGTGCTCGTCGATGCGATCCGGTCGCTCGATGCGGAACCGACGCGCGCCACCGGCGTGTTCTACGAGAAGGCGATGGCGATCGACGATCTGGCGGAGCGGATGGCGTTCCTGAATCGTGGCCAGCGCTGGGTGGTCCGCAAGCTGCAGACGCTGCTGCCGACGCTCGCCGATCGGGACATGCATCACGCACTGTCGTTGATGCTGGTGGCGCACGAGAAGAATATCGGGGCGGTCGATGTGCGGCTGCGCGGCGGAGCGGACGGGGCGCAATCTGCGCCGTAATCGCCAGGATTGCGGTTTCAGCCCGGAATACGTCCATGTCATTTGCCTCGCTTGGCCTGATCGAGCCTCTGCTGCGTCATCTGCAGGGCCTCGATTACCAGACACCTGAGACGGTGCGGGTCGAGGCGATTCCTGCGGTGCCGAGTGGCGAGTACGTCATGGCCGCGGCCGAAAACGGCACGGGCAAAACGGCGGGTTTTGCGCTGCCGCTGCTGCAACGCCTCGTCCGACACGGCCCGGCGGTGTCGAGCAACCGCGCTCTTGCCGGCGCCTGCGCGTGAACCGGCCGAACAAGAACTGCAAAGCTTCGTCGAGTCCGGCAAGGGCCTCGAAGAAGCGGGCTCCGACTGTGATTGCGCGGCAACGGTGCTTGTGCCGAGACGGGCTGGGCCCCCATTCGCGGCCATCGCGTAATAATCGATACTATCCGGCGGGCGGCGGCATTCTCTGTCGATCATCGCCGCCGCCGGATGCCACGTACGCTGCTTGACCCACGCGCTGAATAATTACAACCGACCCATGAATCGATCGCTTCTATCCGTTGTCTCGGCAATGTTGTTGATTTCGGTCCCGATGACCGAGGTATTGGCTAGCGAGCCTGGCAAAACGGCAACCACCGACCCCTCGCTCGTATCGGCGACGGTCGATTCAACAAGCGCGCAACAGACAGCTGTCACGCTCGCTCAACGTGGGCAGGCAGCAGAAAAGGCCCGAAATTACCCGCTAGCCATCAGCTATTACACCGCGGCACTGAACTTGCACCCGCTTCTTCTTGACGCGCTGGTAGGGAGAAGTCTTGCATACGACAAGATCCACGAGCGGGAAAATTCCGCGGATGATGCCTTGGCTGCGGCGAAAATAATAAGCGACGAGGGAAAAAATTATAGGCTTGCGTCCTATCTTTACAGGTTCGCGGGTCTTGGATACTCCTTGTCGAACAAGTATGAAAAATCCGTAGTCGCCTTTACGGGGGCAATTAATATTGATCCATCGGATCCGGGCGCCTATGTACACAGGGCGGGTTCTTATAAATTGATGCTGGATTTCGATCATGCTCTCCTGGACCTGAAAAAGGCGTTGGAGCTCGACCCTGGGAGCATCGACGCAAAAGACAGTTATGCAATGGCTTTCGCGGATATGGGGTTGTATCAGGTCGCCATCGACAAATTGAACGAGTCGCTGGCCGCGGATAAAAATGCGTCGACGACCTACGTGAATCTCGGCCAGGTGTATATGTCGATGGGAAGGTATGACGACTCCCGCCGAAATTTGAACAAGGCGCTGCAACTCGATCCGCGAGATTGGGATGCTGTCTTGAAAGACGTAAAGCTGAATTTCTATACAAAGAATTATGCGGCCGCATTGCGTGGAGCCAATGCATGGCTGGACAACAACAGGGAAAACAGTAGTTCCGAAGATGTTGCATACATGCTGATCTGGAAGCATCTGGCATCGCAACGGCACGGCGTGGATGATCGGGTGAGCCTGGACGGCGAATCTTCGAGCTTGCGGAATCAGGAATCCTGGCCTCGCCCGATCATCGATTACTTCCTGTCGAAAATAGATGCCGACCAACTCAGGGTGGCAGCGGCCAAGGGTGATGACGGGCCTCCTGGGACGCGTCAATGTGAAGCCGAGACTTATATCGGGGAAGCGAATATGATGGCCGGCAAGATGGAGGATGCAACGAGAAATTTCGAAACGGCTGTTTCGCTATGTCCGGTTTCGTGGGCTGAATATGATTTGGCGAAATTCGAAATACAATCGATAAAGAATTTCGTCGCGTCACCGTAATTAAAGCCGGGATGGGGGGTGAGTCACCGAAGGCCGCATTTGCTGTTGGGCGCTTGCGCAGTCACCAGGTGACCGTCGTCGTGAAACCTGGCGGTCGCTTGCAGATCGTTTGGCGACATCCATCCCGATCCGCGAAGATAAAAAAGCCCGCCGAAGCGGGCAACCTCTCGATGCGGAGGGGGGAGATACGAATACGCAGGGCTGCGCGCGTTCAGCCTTTGGTCGCCCCGAACGTCAGCCCCGCCACAAAATGCTTCTGCATCGCGAAGAACATCGCGACGGACGGTAACGCCGCCAGGATCGACCCGGCCGACACGAGGTTCCACGACGTCGTCCATTGCCCCTTCAACGCGGCAACCCCTGCCGTGATCGGCGCAGCCTCGTCCCCTTGCGTGAGACACAGCGCCCAGAAGTAGTCATTCCACACGAACGTAAACACAAGAATCGCCAGCGCAGCCAGCGCCGGCCGGATCAACGGCAACACGATCCGCCAGAACACCGTCCATTCCCCCGCCCCTTCGATCCGCGCCGCCTCGATCAGCTCGAACGGCAACTGCTTGATGAAGTTGCGCAGGAACAGCGTGCAGAACCCCGTCTGGAACGCGACATGAAACAGAATCAGCGCCTCGACCGTATTGAACACGCCGAGCCGCAGCGACAAGTCCCGCACCGGAATCATCAGCACCTGCACCGGCACGAAATTACCCGCGACGAACGTGCCGAACAGCGCCGTGCTCCCGCGAAACTTGTAGGTCGCAAGCGCAAAGCCCGCCATCGCCGCGAGCGCGATCGAGCCAAGCACGGACGGCACCGTGATCTGCACGCTGTTCCAGAAGTAATGCAGCATCGGCGACGTGGTCAGCGCATCGCGATAGTTCTCGATCATCGAGAAGTGCCGCGGCCAGCCCCAGTAGTGGCCTTCGACGAGTTCCTCGGTCGAGCGCACCGACGTGACGAACACCGCGATCATCGGCAGCAGCCAGATCACGAGCGCGACGGGCAGCGACAGCTTGTACAGCCGGCGCGATACCGGCTTCCATTGGGCAACGGGTGTCGGAAACATGATGAAGGCATCCCCGGAAGGTCTGGTCACTGCTCGTTGCGCAGCAGGCGGCGCAACTGGAACACGATGTAGACGAGCATGATCGCGAACAGCACGACCGCGATCGACGCGGAATAGCCGAGCCGGTAGTACTTGATCGCCTGGTCGTACATGTAATACGCAAGCACGGTCGAGCTCTCGAACGGGCCGCCGCTCGTCATCACCGAGATCAGGTCGAAGCTGCGCAGCGCACCGATCACCGTCACGACGATCGCCATGAACGTGGTCGGCCGCAGTTGTGGCAGCACCACGTGCCACAGCAGCGCGAAGCCGCGCGCGCCTTCCATGCGTGCGGCTTCGATCTGTTCCGGATTGAGCGACGTGAGGCCGGTGAGGTACAGGATCATGCAGTACGCGGTTTGCGGCCACAGCGCGGCGAACACGATGCCGAACGTCGCGTAGCGTGCGTCGCCGAGCACCGGGATGCCGTGTCCGGCGATCAGCGCGAGCAGCCCGAACGTCGGATCGTAGAACCACGAGAAGATCAGGCCGACGACCACACCCGACAGCACGAACGGCGCGAAGAACAGCGACTTCACGAGCCGGATGCCGGCGACCGCCTGGTTCAGGTACAGCGCGAGCGCGAGGCCGAGCGGCGGCGCGAGCATGAAGAGCGCGAGCCAGATCACGTTGTTGCGCAGCGCCGTGTAGAACGTCGGCGCCTGCAGCAGCTCCGCATAGTTCGCGAGACCGACGAACGTGCGCTCGGTCATCCCGTCCCAGTTGTACAGGCTCAGCCACAGCGTCGACAGGATCGGCCAGATCACATAGATGGCAACCATCGCGCAGGCCGGCGCGAGAAACAGCCACGCAGCACGCCGTTGCCGCCGCACGGCGGGCGACGGGCGGCGCGAGGGTAGTGCATCAGCGGTAACCGCGGCGGGCGCGCGAGGGTGCGGCGGTTCCGGCGGCGCGGCGGGCGGCTCGAGGTGTCGGGACGAAATCGGACTGGACACGGCAGGGCTCCTGAACGAGCGAACGATGGGACTGCCGCAGCGGCGGAGCACCGCCGCTGCGGGTCACGGCGTTACTTCTTGTAGATCCGCTTGCGGGTCTGTTCGAGCTGCGCGAGCACCGTATCGAGCTGCGCCGGATTCGCGAGGAATTGCTGCATCCCCTTCATCCCCTCGTCGGCCATTTCCTTCGTCATGTCGCGGTCGTAGAACTGCGCGACGCCGCCCTTCGTGTCGGCAAGAATCCGGAAGCCGATGCGCGAGACCGGATCGGCCGGCTCGGGCGACTTGCTGTTGGCCGACAGCGAACCGAGGCCTTCCGCGAGCTTCGCGCCCATCTCGGGTGTTTCGACGAACGCGAGGAACGTGTGCGCGTCGGCCTTGTTCTTCGCCTTCGTCGGGATATGCAGCGATTCGACCGGGCCATCCTCGGCGGTCGGCACCTTCGGGTCGATGATCGGGAAGCGGTAGTAGCCCATTTCCTGCTTCACGTTCGGCGGAAAACCCGCCGCGATGAAGGTGCCCATCAGCATCATCGCGGCCTTGCCCTGGAACAGGAACGGCTGGGCGCCGTCGAGATCGTAGGACAGCGCGTTGTCGATGAAGTAGCCCGCGTCGATCAGCGACTTCCACGTCGTGTAGACCTTCTTCACGCGCGGGTCGGTGTACGGCACGTCGCCCGCCATCAGCTGCTGGTGGAACGCGTTGCCGTTCAGGCGCAGGTCGAGATAGTCGAACCAGCCGGCGAGCGTCCACGCGTCGCGGCCGCCGAGCGCGACCGGCGTGATGCCGGCCGCCTTCAGCTTCTTGCACGCGTCGAGAAACTGGTCCCACGTCTTCGGCTCGTCGGCGATGCCGACCTTGCGGAACAGGTCCTTGCGGTAGAACAGCCCCCACGAGTAGTAGACGGTCGGTGCCGCGTACTGCTTGCCGTTGTACGACGATGCGTCGCGTGTCGATGCATACATCGCGCCCCAGCCGTTCTTCGCCCAGTCGCCGCTCAGGTCCTCGAACAGCCCGCGCTTCGCGTAGTACGCCATCCGCTCGCCGGCGTGCCAGTTCACGACGTCCGGCGCGACGGTCGTGAGCCAGGCGGGGAGCTGCACCTTGTACGCTTCCTCGTCGACGAAGGTCGCCTTCACGTCGATGTCGGGATGCGCCTTGTGGAACGCGTCGAGCGTCGACTGCCAGACCGCGCGCTGGCTGGCGCCCTTGAACGCGATGTTGATCGTCAGCGTGCCGGCATCGGCGGACGCCGTCGTGCCGAGCGATGCCAGTGCGACGGCGGCGGCCGTGGCGAGCCGGGCGGCGAAGCGAAGGGGGCGATGTGTCATGCGTGTCTCCATTCCTGTGTGTCGTCTTGTGCGTGACCGGCGCATCGCGGCGCCGGTGTCGGGGTGCTACGAACGGCTTCGATACACGGCCACGTCTTGCGGCCCGACTTGCGCACTGCCGAGCACGAACGCCGACGGCGGTACCGCGTCGATCGTGTGCGGCGTGTCGCCATAGTTGAAAACGTAAGTCAGGCCGCCGCGCCGGCTCACGCGCACGCCGTCGCCGAGCGGCGTCGGCGTGAGGCCGGCTTCGGCCGCGACATCGGCGAACAGCCGGGCGGTGGTCGCGTCGTCGAACGGCGCGGTCCAGTAGTGCAGCGTGCCGTGCGACACGCAGGCCGGGTGACCGTCGGCGAAGCGCGCGCGCACGACGCTGCGCGTGTCGTCGTGAAGCTCGACGAAGTCGCGCCAGTGGCGCGCATGGCCCGCGAGCGGCGTACCGTCGCACAGCGTGCCGTCGATCGGCTCGGTCACGTTCGGCCGCAGCGATTCGACGCGCCATACGCGCACCGGCAGGATCGACGCGAGCGGGCCGGGCGGCAGCGTCGGCGGAATCTGCAGGTCGACGGTCTTCGAGCCGGTGCGCGGCCCGAACACGGCGTGCGCGCCCGAGGCCGCGAGCCGCGCGGCGAAATCGTCCGGGACGACCGGCAGCGGCGGCACGACGACGAGCCGGTAGCCGTCGAGCGGCGCATGCGCGGAAACGATGTCGACGTCGAGGCCGAGCGAACGCAGCGCCGCGTAGTACTCGAACGCGAATCGCGGGTAGTGGAAATCGGCGCCTTGCGGCTGCACTTCGAACAGCCACTTCGCTTCGTAGTCGAACACGAGCGCGACGGGGGCACGCACCGCGCCGTTCGGGTCGGCATCGGCACCTGCGTCGCGTATGGCCGCGATCTCGCGCGCGACGCGCTGCGCCTCGCGGCCGCCTTCGTCGAGCCGGTTGTCCGGCGTATTGAGACCCGCATGCATCTGCTCCTGCGCGAACGGCGCCTGACGCCAGCGGAAGTACGACACGCAACCGGCGCCGTGCGCGAACGCCTCCCAGCTCCACAGGCGCACCATGCCAGGCAGCGGCGCGGGGTTCCACTGCGCCCAGTTCACGGGGCCCGGCTGCTGCTCCATCACCCAGAACGGCAGCTTCGACATGCCGCGATAGAGGTCGTGATTGAACGACGCGAAATCGGGATGGCCGGTGCGCAGCCAGCGCGCCTTCACGTCGGGCGCGAACCATTGCTCCTCGAGCGCGCCGAGCGGATAGCTGTCCCACGTCGCGACGTCGAGGTCGCGCGCCACTTCGTAATGGTCGAACTCAGTGAACAGCTGCATGAAGTTGTGCGCGACGGGCCGGCCCGGCGAGTGCGCGCGGATCACGTCGACCTGCATCCGGTGATAGCGCGCGACTTCGTCCGACGCGAAGCGCCGATAGTCGAGGCGATGCGACGGGTGCGCTTCGGTCACGGTGCCGACGGGCGCATCGACCTCGTCGAAATGGCGATACTCCATGCTCCAGAACACGGTTCCCCATGCGTGGTTCAGCGCGTCGATCGTGCCGTAGCGCGCCTTCAGCCACGCACGGAAGCGCACGAGCGCGGCCGGCGAATAGCTGACGACGGTCTGGTGGCAGCCCAGCTCGTTGTCGGTCTGCCAGTAGCGCACGGCCGGGTGCCGGCCGTAGCGCTCGGCGACCGCCGTGCAGATCTGGCGCGACGCCTCGAGATAGGTCGGCGACGAGAAGTCGTAGTGGCGGCGCGAGCCGAACGCGCGCGGCCGGCCGTCGGCGCCGATCGCGAGGATGTCCGGATGGCGGTCGACCAGCCATTTCGGCGGTGTCGCGGTCGGCGTGCACATCACGATCTCGAGACCGGCCGCGCCGAGCACGTCGACCGCCCGATCGAGCCAGCCCCAGTCGTATTCGCCCGGCGACGGCTCGATACGGCTCCACGCGAATTCGGCGATCCGCACCTGCTCGATGCCGAGCGCTTTCATCCTGCGGGCATCGTCGGCCCACATCGATTCCGGCCAGTGTTCCGGGTAGTAACAGACTCCGAGGCGCATGCCCGATCCTTATGCGTAGTGGTGAACGTGGACGTCGGCGCACGCGGGCACCGCGCGGCCGTCTTCGGTGAAGAGATGGCAGGCCGCGGCCGGCGCATGCACGAGCACGCGTTCGCCGCTGCGTACCTGCGCGTCGCCGGGCACCTTCGCGATCAGCGAGTGGCCGCCGGGCTGGTCGAGGTGCACGTAGGTCTGTTCGCCCAGGCGTTCGACGAGCGCGACGTCGCGTGCGAGTGTCGTGGCGTCGTGCGCGGCGCCGAGCGTCAGGTGTTCGGGGCGAATGCCGAGCGTCACGGCGGCGCCGGCGCCGAGCGCCGAGCCGTCGCGCGGCAGCGTGAAGGTTTCGCCGGACGGCGTGAGCGTGACGGCCGTGCGACGGGCATCGCACGCCGTGACGACGGCCGGCAGGAAGTTCATCCGCGGCGAGCCGATGAAGCCCGCGACGAAGCGGCTGGCCGGGTGGTGGTAGAGGTCGAGCGGCGCCCCGACCTGCGCGATGCTGCCGTGCTGCGCGGTGTCGGCGCCGGCGTGCAGCAGCACGATCTTGTCGGCGAGCGTCATCGCTTCGGTCTGGTCGTGCGTCACGTAGACGACGCTCGCGCGTTCGAACTGCCGGTGCAGCCGCGCGATCTCGATGCGGGTCTGGCCGCGCAGCGCGGCGTCGAGATTCGACAGCGGCTCGTCGAACAGGAACACGCCGGGCTCGCGCACGATCGCACGGCCGATCGCGACGCGCTGCCGCTGGCCGCCCGACAGCGCCTTCGGCTTGCGCTCGAGCAGCGTGTCGAGCTGCAGGATGCGCGCGGCATCGCGCACTTTCCGGTCGATCTCGGCTTTCGGCACGCGCGCGAGCTTCAGCCCGAACGCCATGTTCTCGTAGACCGTCATGTGCGGAAACAGCGCGTAGCTCTGGAACACCATCGCGACGCCGCGCTCGGCGGCCGGCACGTCGTCGACGCGGCGGCCGTCGATCGACAGCTCGCCCGCGCTCAGGTCCTCGAGCCCGGCGATCATCCGCAGCAACGTCGACTTGCCGCATCCGGACGGCCCGAGGAACACGCAGAACTCGTGCGCGCCGATCTCCAGATCGACGTCGCGAATGACCGGTGCGTGATCGCCGTAGGCTTTCTGCACGCGCCGCATCGAGATGCTCGCCATTGTCTCCGCTCCATGTTTTAATGCGCCATTGTCGTTGATTAAGCGCTTAATCATCGCGATCAAAAAAAGAGGCGATGCGATCGCGGCCGAGTCGCGCCCGTCGGTCGGGCGGCAGGGTGTGCGGCGATAGTGCGCCGCTTCGGTGAGCGAAGCAAATACTGGATAGACGTCTCATATAGTGAGCAAGCGATGGCAACCCTGGATGAAGTGGCGCGCCGCGCCGGCGTGACGGCCGCGACCGTGTCGAACGTGCTGCGCGAGCGCGGCCGGGTCGGCGAGGCGACGCGTGCGCGGGTGCTGGAAGCCGTGGAGGCGCTCGGGTATCGGCCGCATCTCGCGGCGCGTGCGCTGGCAGAAGGGCGCGCGCCGACGGTCGCGCTGATGGTGTCGAGCATCGCGAACCCGTTCTACCCGGAGTTCGCGCTGGCGGTCGAGCGCGCGGTGCGCCGCAACGGACAGTTCCTGATCGTCTGCAATACGAATGAAGATCCGCTGCAGGGGCGCGCCTATCTCGACCAGATTGCCGGCACGATCTCCGAAGGGATTCTCGTGACCAACGCGAACCTGCATCTGCCCGATCTGCTCGACGTGGCGGCGCGCGGTGTGCCGGTCGTGCTGTGCCTGTGGGAGCGGCCGGAGGCGCCGCCCGACGGATTGCCGTGCGTGGCGATCGATTTTAGGGAGGCGGGGCGGATCGCGACGCGGCACTTGCTCGAGCTGGGCCACGAGCGGATCGGCGTGATCGTCGGCGGGTCGGCGAGCGGCGTGCAGGCGGCGCGCTACGACGGCTTCGTCGACGTGATGCGTGAAGCCGGGCTCGATGCGTCGATCGTCGCGGCGGAACCCGATTCGATCGAAGGCGGCGTGCGCGCGGCGGGGCGACTGCTCGACGCGCATCCGCGGCTGACCGCGCTGGTCGCGACCAACGACCTGCCGGCGATCGGGGCGATGCATGCGGCGGCCGATCGCGGCCGGCGTGTGCCGGACGATCTGTCGATCGTCGGGATCACCGACATTCACCTGGCCAGCGACACGCGCCCCACGCTGACGACCGTTGCGATCCCGACCGCCGAGGCCGCGGGGCTCGCGGTCGAATTGCTCAATGCGCTACGCGACGCGGGCGCGCGCAGCAGCGCTGCGTCGCGCGTGCGGATCGCGTCGCTGCCGAAACTGGTGGTGCGCGGGACGACCGGCCGCGCGCCCGGCGGGAGCGCGACGCGGTCGATTTGACGTATCGATGTGTTGAATGTCGCGATGGAGGTTGCCGCCGCGATCGGCGCGACCCGACAGGGCGCGACAAGACCGGCCCGGCCCGCGCGCGGCGCAGCAGGCGGCACACGCAGCGCCGGTTTCAGTCGCCTTCGACGAGCCCCATCACGATGCGCCTGGCCGATTCGAGATGCGCGACCGTCATCGACCGAGCGGCACGCGCATTGCGCTCGCGGCACGCCTGCAGGATCTCCTCGTGCTCGACCTGGAACGACGGCGTATCGGCGAGCAGCGTGGCCTGCAGGCGCTCGTACCGTTCGACCTGGCTGCGCAGCTCCGCGATCGTTTGCAATTGCCGTGCGTTGCCGCAGCACGAATACAGCAACGCATGGAATTCGCGGTTCAGTTCGCCCTGCCGGCGCGGCACGGCCGTATCGCCGAGCAGGCGATGGACGAGTTCGGCACGCGCGAGCGTCTCGTCGTCGAGCCGCTTCACGCTTCGGTAGATCGCGTCGCCTTCGAGCAGCACGCGCAGGTCGTAGATTTCCTGCACGTCCGATGCGCCCAGCATGCGCACGACGGCGCCGCGATTCCTGAAGATGTCCAGCAACCCTTCGCGCTCCAGGCGCTGGATCGCCTCGCGCATCGGAATCCGGCTGATGCCGAACCGGTTGGCGAGGTCGCGCTCGACGAGCCGTTCGCCCGCTTCGAACTCGCCGTTGATGATCATGTCGCGCAACGAGGCGGCGACCGCGTCCGCCGTGGAATCGAGTTTGGCTTCCATGCCTGTGTGTTCCGTCAATTTGGAATAATGGTATACCAAACGAAAATCCGGTGCCAAAATGGCGAACGCAGGCGGGCCCCGTACGACGAAATCCTGCCCGGTCGAAGCAACCCACATCAATGGAGAGCGAGATGGCATCTGGTGAACACAAGTATCGCGTCGCAGTCGCGTGGACGGGCAATCGCGGCACCGGCACGTCGGGGTATCGCGAATACGGCCGCGATCACGTGATCCGGGCCGGTTCCAAGCCGGATATTCCCGGTTCATCGGACCCGGCGTTTCGGGGCGACGCGTCGCGCTGGAACCCCGAAGACCTGTTGCTGGCGTCGGCATCGGCGTGCCACAAGCTCTGGTACCTGCACCTGTGCTCCGAAGCGGGCATTCGCGTGCTCGCTTATGTCGACGACGCGGAAGGCACGATGGTCGACCGTGACGAGCCGGGCCGCTTCACGGAAATCGTGCTGCGCCCGCACGTGACGATCCAGGCCGGCGACGATCGCGAGCGGGCGGAACATCTGCATCATGATGCGCACGCGAAGTGCTATATCGCGAACTCGGTCAATTTTCCGATCCGCTGCGAACCCACGATCGAATTCGCCGCAGCGTGACGCCGACACCCGCCGGACGAAATCGACGATGAAGCTTTTCTACTACCCCGGCAACGCCAGCATGGCGCCGCACTTTGTGCTCGAGGAAATCGGCCAGCCGTTCGAGCTTGAATACGTCGACCGCACGCACGATCGACACAAGTCGCCGGACTACCTCGCGCTCAATCCGAACGGGCTCATTCCGGTACTGATCGACGGCGACCTGGTGCTGTACGAGGCCGCGGCCATTTGCCTGCATCTCGCCGATACGCATCCCGAGAAGCGGCTGGCGCCCGAACTCGGCACCCCGGAACGGGCGCAGTGCTACAAATGGCTGATGTGGCTCACCAACACGCTCCAGGCGACATTGATCGCGTATTTCTATCCGGAGCGCTGGGTCGACGTGGGCAACTCGGCTGGCGCCGCGCAGGTGAAGGCGCATGCGGAGGCGAAAATCGCGGCGCTGCTCGATCAGCTCGACCGTCAACTGGAAACGAGCGGCGGCCCCTGGCTGCTCGGCGCGCATTACTCGGTGCTCGATCCATATGCGCTGATGCTGTGCCGCTGGACCCGCGGCTTTGCCGAACCGGCGCGACAGCGCCCGGTACTCGGCGGCTATCTGCAGCGGGTGCTCGCGCGCCCGGCGATCCAGCGGGCGCTGCAGACCGAAGGGATCGCGCCGCCCTGGGTGTGACGCTCGACCCGGGCCACGCGCGCGTCAGCCGGCGCGCACGTGCTCCGGGAGCGCCGATGAAGCCGCGCCGTTACGGCACGACGCCATAAACCCCCCGCGCCGCCACCCGAATCGCATCCACCATCACCGCGACGGCCGGCGAATGCAGCCGGTCGGTGCGCGTGATGATCCCGAAATCGTCCATCCGGCAATCCATCTCCAGCGGCAGCACCGTGACGATCCCGTGCCGCGCGTAGTAGCGCGCGACGTCCTCGGCCAGCACCGCGATCATGTCGCTCTGTTCGAGCAGTTGCGTGATGAACAGCAGCGCGGACGTCTCGACGAGGTTCGCCGGCGGCGCGAGGCTCGCGCGCTGGAACACGAGCTCGAAGCGATGGCGCAGCACGCTGCCGGCCGGCGGCACGACCCACGCGGCGCGCTGCACGTCCGCGAGCGCCAGCGGCGCCTGCGCGAGCAGCGGATGGCCGGTCCGCACGACGGCCGCCACCGACTCGCCGGTCAGCGGCTCGTAGCGCAGCCGCAGCTTGTCGTGTTCGGCGGAAAGCCGGCCGACCACGATGTCGATCTTGTCCTGCGCGAGATGTTCGAGCAGCACGTTGCTGGTGTCGATCTCGACCGATACGTGCAGGCCCGCATGCGTGCCCTTCACCGCGGCCACCGCCGGCGGCACGAGCCGCAAGCCCGGCGACGTGATCGCCCCCACCGCCACGTGGCCGAGATGGCCGGCCTTCAGCGCGGCCAGTTCCTCGTGCGCCTGGTCGAGGCTGCCGAGCGCCGCGCGCGCGTGACGGATCAGCGCGTCGCCGTACAGCGTCGGCCGCATCCCGCGCGGCAGGCGTTCGAACAGCACCGCGCCGATCGATTCCTCGAGTTCGCGCAGCAGCTTCGACGCGGCCGGCTGCGTCATGTTCAGCGCGGCCGCCGCGCGGTGAATGCTGCCTTCGTCGGCAAGCGCGACGACCAGCAGAAGCTGGCGTGTCTTCAGGCGGCCACGGTTTCCCCACGGGCTGGCTTCGGGCATCGTACGGGTTTATATCAATATCGAAATCGATATCGTAATCGCCAAAAACGTCATTAGCCAGTTATCAAAATTCTGCCTAGACTGCGCCGGTATCCCGTCACCACAGGACTGACGATGTCGGCAACAAAACCCAGGCTGCGCTCCGCCCAATGGTTCGGCACGAACGACAAGAACGGCTTCATGTACCGGAGCTGGATGAAGAATCAGGGCATTCCCGATCACGAGTTCGATGGCCGTCCGATCATCGGCATCTGCAACACGTGGTCCGAACTGACGCCGTGCAACGCGCACTTCCGCAAGCTCGCCGAGCACGTGAAGCGCGGGATCTTCGAAGCGGGCGGCTTCCCGGTCGAGTTCCCGGTGTTCTCGAACGGCGAATCGAACCTGCGCCCGTCGGCGATGCTCACGCGCAACCTCGCGTCGATGGACGTCGAGGAGGCGATCCGCGGCAACCCGATCGACGCGGTCGTGCTGCTCGCCGGCTGCGACAAGACGACACCCGCGCTGCTGATGGGCGCGGCGAGTTGCGACGTGCCGGCGATCGTTGTGTCGGGCGGGCCGATGCTGAACGGCAAGCTCGAAGGCAGGAACATTGGCTCCGGCACGGCCGTGTGGCAGCTGCATGAATCACTGAAGGCCGGCGAGATCGACCTGCATCACTTCCTGTCGGCCGAAGCCGGGATGTCGCGCTCGGCGGGCACCTGCAACACGATGGGCACCGCGTCGACGATGGCGTGCATGGCCGAGGCGCTCGGCGTCGCGCTGCCGCACAACGCGGCGATCCCGGCCGTCGATTCGCGCCGCTACGTGCTCGCGCACATGTCCGGCATCCGCATCGTCGAGATGGCGCTCGAAGGGTTGGTGCTGTCGAAGGTCCTCACGCGCGCGGCGTTCGAGAACGCGATCCGCGCGAATGCGGCGATCGGCGGCTCGACGAATGCGGTGATCCACCTGAAGGCGATCGCGGGCCGCATCGGCGTGCCGCTCGAACTGGAGGACTGGATGCGCATCGGCCGCGACACGCCGACGATCGTCGACCTGATGCCGTCGGGGCGCTTCCTGATGGAAGAGTTCTATTACGCGGGCGGGCTGCCGGCCGTGCTGCGCCGGCTCGGCGAAGGCGGGCTGCTGCCGCACCCGGACGCGCTGACGGTGAACGGCAAGTCGCTGTGGGACAACGTGCGCGAAGCGCCGAACTACGACGACGAAGTGATCCGCCCGCTCGACCGGCCGCTGATCGCGGACGGCGGCATTTGCATCCTGCGCGGCAATCTCGCGCCGCGCGGCGCGGTGCTGAAGCCGTCGGCGGCGAGCCCCGAGCTGCTGAAGCATCGCGGCCGCGCGGTCGTGTTCGAGAACCTCGACCACTACAAGGCGACGATCAACGACGAGGCGCTCGACGTCGACGCCAGCTCGGTGCTCGTGCTGAAGAACTGCGGGCCGCGCGGTTATCCGGGGATGGCCGAGGTTGGCAACATGGGGCTGCCGCCGAAGCTGCTGCGCCAGGGCGTGAAGGACATGGTGCGGATTTCCGACGCGCGGATGAGCGGCACCGCGTACGGCACGGTCGTGCTGCATGTGGCGCCGGAGGCCGCCGCCGGCGGGCCGCTCGCGGCCGTGCGCAACGGCGACTGGATCGAGCTCGACTGCGAGGCCGGCACGCTGCATCTCGACATTCCGGATGACGAACTGCAGCGCCGCCTGTCGGACGTCGATCCGACCGCGGCGCCGGGCGTGGCCGGGCAGCTCGGCAAGGGCGGCTACACACGGCTGTACATCGATCACGTGCTGCAGGCCGACGAGGGGTGCGACCTCGACTTCCTGGTCGGCACGCGCGGCGCGGACGTGCCGAGCCATTCGCATTGAGCGGCAGGCGGCGCGAGAAGTGCCACAAACGCGCGCCGCAGCCGGTTGCGGGCCCGCCCGGGCCCGCTTCGTGAAACCGTGAACGCATGACGGCGGTCGCCACCGACGCCGAAGCAGGACGCGAACCATGACATCGAGCAGCACGCCGCGCTATCGCGGCATCTTCCCCGTCGTCCCGACGACCTTCACCGACACCGGCGAGCTCGACCTCGCGAGTCAGAAACGCGCGGTCGATTTCATGATCGACGCGGGTTCCGACGGGCTGTGCATCCTCGCGAATTTCTCCGAGCAGTTCGCGATCACCGACGACGAACGCGACGTGCTCACGCGCACGATCCTCGAACACGTCGCGGGCCGCGTGCCGGTGATCGTCACGACGTCGCACTACGGCACGCAGGTGTGCGCGGCGCGCAGCCTGCGCGCGCAGCAGCTCGGCGCGGCGATGGTGATGGCGATGCCGCCTTATCACGGCGCGACGTTCCGCGTGCCGGAAGCGCAGATCTTCGATTTCTTTGCGCGCGTGTCGGACGCGATCGACATCCCGATCATGATCCAGGATGCGCCCGCGAGCGGCACGGTGCTGTCCGCCCCGTTCCTCGCACGGATGGCGCGCGAGATCGAGCAGGTCGCGTACTTCAAGATCGAGACGCCCGGGGCGGCGAACAAGCTGCGCGAACTGATCCGGCTCGGCGGCGACGCGATCGAGGGGCCGTGGGACGGCGAGGAGGCGATCACGCTGCTCGCCGACCTCCATGCCGGCGCGACCGGCGCGATGACGGGCGGCGGGTTTCCGGACGGCATCCGCCCGATTCTCGAAGCCTGGCGCGAAGGGCGCCACGACGACGCTTTCGAGCGCTATCAGGCGTGGCTGCCGCTGATCAATCACGAGAACCGCCAGTCCGGGATCCTCACCGCGAAGGCGCTGATGCGCGAAGGCGGCGTGATCGCGTGCGAGCGGCCACGGCATCCGATGCCGGAACTGCATCCGGACACGCGCGCGGAACTGCTCGCGATCGCGCGCCGGCTCGATCCGCTCGTGCTGCGCTGGGCGCACTGAACGACCACCGAACGATTCGCGAAGGAGGCATGCACGATGAGTGATCAGGTTTCGCTGGGTATCGTCGGCGTCGGCAAGATCGCGCGCGACCAGCATCTGCCGGCGATCGACGCCGAACCGGGCTTCAAGCTGACCGCGTGCGCGAGCCGCCATGCGGAAGTCGCCGGCGTGCGCAACTATCGCGACCTGCGCGCGCTGCTGGCCACCGAGCGCGAGCTCGACGCCGTGTCGCTGTGCGCGCCGCCGCAGGTGCGCTACGCGCAGGCGCGCGCCGCGCTCGAGGCCGGCAAGCACGTGATGCTCGAGAAGCCGCCGGGCGCGACGCTCGGCGAAGTGGCCGTGCTGGAGGCGCTCGCGCGCGAGCGCGGGCTCACGTTGTTCGCCACGTGGCATTCGCGCTGCGCGAGCGCGGTGGAGCCCGCGCGCGCGTGGCTCGCGACCCGCACGATCCGCGCGGTGCAGGTGCGCTGGAAGGAGGACGTGCGGCGCTGGCACCCGGGGCAGCAATGGATCTGGGAACCGGGCGGCCTCGGCGTGTTCGATCCGGGCATCAACGCGCTGTCGATCGTCACGCGGATCCTGCCGCGCGAGCTCGTGCTGCGCGAGGCGACGCTCATCGTGCCGAGCGACGTGCAGACGCCGATCGCCGCCGAACTCGATTGCACGGATACCGATGGCGTGCCCGTGCGCGCGGAATTCGACTGGCGGCACGGCCCGGTCGAGCAATGGGAAATCGCGGTCGATACGGCCGACGGCGTGCTCGCGATCAGCCGCGGCGGCGCGCAACTGTCGATCGCGGGCGAGCCGGTCGAGATCGGGCCAGAACGCGAGTATCCGGCGCTGTATGCGCACTTCCATGCGCTGATCGCGCGGGGTGAAAGCGACGTCGACGTGCGGCCGCTGCGGCTCGTCGCCGATGCGTTCCTGTTTGGCCGGCGCGTACAGACCGACGCGTTCGGACGCTGACTACGCTGACTACGCGGGCGCGCCGCGGCGCGATCGCGCACGACGAATCATTACGGCACAAGCCGACATCAAGGAGACACCGCATGAACCGCACGACCCAAACGATTCGCCGACACACCCTGCGCGCGCTGCTCGCCGCGCTGTGCATCGCGCCGCTCGGCATGCAGGGCGCCGCGCGCGCCGACGCGCCGCTGAAGATCGGCTTCCTGGTGAAGATGCCCGAGCAGGCTTGGTTCATCAACGAGCAGAACGCGGCGTCCGCGCTCGGCCAGAAGGAGAATTTCTCGGTCGTGAAGATCGGCACGCCCGACGGCGAGAAGGTGCTGGCCGCGATCGACAACCTCGGTTCGCAAGGCGCGCAGGGCTTCGTGATCTGCGCGCCCGACGTGCGCCTCGGGCCGGCGATCGCCGCGCGTGCGAAGCGCTACAACATGAAGTTCGTGACCGTCGACGACCAGCTCGTCGATTCGACCGGCAAGCCGCTGTCGAACGTGCCGCACCTCGGGATGTCGGCGACCAAGATCGGCAACCAGGTCGGCCAGGCGATTTCCGACGAGATGAAGCGACGCGGCTGGAAACCCGAGGAAGTCGGCGCGCTGCGGATCACGAACTACGAGCTGCCGACCGCGAAGCTGCGTACCGACGGCGCGACGCAGGCGCTGCTCGCGAACGGCTTCCGCCAGGAGAACATCTTCGATGCGCCGCAGAAGACGACCGACGACGAAGGCGGCTTCAGCGCGGCCGCGCCGGTGCTCGCGCGGCATCCGAACATCAAGAAGTGGGTGGTCTACGCGCTGAACGAGGAAACCGTGCTCGGCGCGGTGCGCGCGACCGAACAGCTGCATATTCCGGCCGCCGACGTGATCGGTGTCGGCATCAACGGTGCCGGCGAGGCGTTCGCCGAATTCCAGAAGAAGGAGCCGACCGGCTTCTACGGGACGATCGCCGTCAGCTCGACGAACCACGGCAAGGACAGCACGCAGAACCTCGTCGACTGGATTCGCAACGGCAAGACGCCGCCGGCCGACACGCAGACGAGCGGCAAGCTGATGACGCGCGCGAACTGGCAGGCCGTGCGCGCCGAACTCGGCATCTGAGCGTGCGGGGCGAGCAAGCGATGACGACGCAGACGATGACGACCGAATCCGCCGGCAGCACGGCCGCCGGCGCAGCCGGCGTGGCGAGGCCGGAGGCGGCGCTGCTCGCGCTCGACGGCATCACGGTGACGTTCCCGGGCGTGCGCGCGCTCGACGCCGTGTCGCTGTCGGTGCGCGCGGGCGAAGTGCACGGGCTGATGGGCGAGAACGGCGCGGGGAAGTCGACGCTGCTGAAGGTGCTGTCCGGCGTGAACCAGCCGCAGGCCGGCACGCTGACGCTGAACGGCGCGGTGCAGCACTTCGCGTCGACGCGCGCGGCGCTGGAGGCCGGCATCGCGATCATCTACCAGGAACTGCATCTCGTGCCCGAGCTGACGGTCGCGGAAAACCTGATGCTCGGGCAGCTGCCGAGCCGGCTCGGCGTGGTCGACGAGCGCGCGCTTGCCGTGCGCGCGCTCGATGCGCTGGAGCGGCTCGGCGAGCGCATCGATCCGGGCATTCCGGTGAAGTATCTGTCGATCGGCCAGCGCCAGATGATCGAGATCGGCAAGGCGCTGATGCGCGACGCGCGCGTGATCGCGTTCGACGAACCGACGAGCTCGCTGTCCGCGCGCGAGACCGCGCAACTGTTCCGGATCATCCGTGCACTGCGCGCGGAAGGCCGCGCGATCATCTACGTCACGCACCGGATGGAGGAAGTGTATGAACTGTGCGACCGCGTGACCGTGTTCCGCGACGGCCGTCGCATCGAGACGTTCGAATCCGTGACCGATCTCGATCGCGACCGGCTGATCGGCTGCATGGTCGGCCGCTCGATCGAGGACGTATACGGCTACCGGCCGCGCACGCCCGGCGACGTGCTGATCGAGGCGAAGGGACTCGTCGGGCCCGGATTGTCCGAGCCCGTGTCGTTCACCGCGCGGCGCGGCGAGATCGTCGGCTTCTTCGGGCTGGTCGGCGCGGGCCGCTCGGAGCTGATGAAGCTGCTGTACGGCGCCGCGCGCCCGAGCGCGGGGCACGTCGAGCTGAACGGGCGGCGGGTCGCGTTCGGGAGCCCGCGCGACGCGGTGCGCGCCGGCCTCGCGCTGTGCCCGGAAGACCGCAAGCAGGAAGGCATCGTCGCGATCGCGTCGGTGGCCGACAACCTGAACATCAGCGCGCGCCGGCATTTCAGCCCGGCGCGCATGCTGCTCGACGGGCGGCGCGAGCGTGAACTCGCGCAGCGCTATATCGAGCGGCTCGCGATCAAGACCCGCGACGGCGACACGCCGATCGGCGCGCTGTCGGGCGGCAACCAGCAGAAGGTCGTGCTCGCGCGCTGGCTGGCCGAGCGCATCGACGTGTTCCTGATGGACGAGCCGACGCGCGGCATCGACGTCGGCGCGCGCGCGGAAATCTACAACCTGTTCTACGAACTCGCGGAAGCGGGCCGTACGGTGATCCTCGTGTCGAGCGACCTCGCCGAGGTGATCGGCGTGTCGGACCGGATCATCGTGATGAAGGAAGGACGGATCGCGGGCGAGGTCGCGAAGGCGCAGGCGACGCCCGACGCGCTGATCAAGCTCGCGCTGCCGCGCTAGCGGCCTGCAGTCAACCGGAAAGCAACTGATATGAGCCAGGCAATGCAACCCCAACGCACTTCCCCGTCCCCCGATGCCGCGGCCACGGCCGCGCCCGCGCGAGCGCGCGGCGGCGTGTGGCAACTGATCAACCGCTCCGGCATCGTGATGGTGTTCCTCGTGCTGTTCGCGACACTGTCGCTGACGGTGCCGGACTTCCTCACGCCGCGCAACATCCAGGGCCTGCTGCTGTCGGTCACGCTGATCGGCTCGATCGCGGTGACGATGATGTTCGTGCTCGCGCTCGGCGAGGTCGACCTGTCGGTCGCGTCGATCGTCGCGTTCTCGGGCGTCGTCGCGTCGACGCTGATCACCGCGACGCACAGCGTCGTGCTCGGCATCGCCGGCGGCGTGCTCGCGGGCGGCGCGGTCGGGCTCGTCAACGGCGTGCTGATCGCGCGCTGGCGGATCAACTCGCTGATCGTCACGCTCGCGATGATGGAAGTCGTGCGCGGGCTCGCGTTCATCACGTCGAACGGCGACGCGGTGATGATCTCCGAGGAACGCTTCTTCGATCTCGGCGGCGGGTCGTTCCTCGGCATCTCGTATCCGATCTGGAGCAACATCGTCGGCTTCGTCGTGTTCGGCTTCCTGCTGCGCCGGACGGTATTCGGCAAGAACGTGCTGGCCGTCGGCGGCAACGGCGAGGCCGCGCTGCTCGCGGGGCTGCCGGTGATGCGCATCAAGATCACCGTGTTCGTGCTGCAGGGGCTCGTGACCGGCTTCGCCGGCGTGATGCTCGCGTCGCGGATGAGCCTCGGCGATCCGAAGACCTCGGTCGGCCTCGAGCTCGGCGTGATCTCCGCGTGCGTGCTCGGCGGCGTGTCGCTGACGGGCGGCGTCGCGACAATCTCCGGCGTGCTGGTCGGCGTGCTGATCATGGGCTCCGTGCAGGACGCGATGAGCCTCTTGAACGTGCCGACGTTTTACCAATATCTGATACGCGGCGGAATTCTGTTGCTCGCGGTGCTGTTCGACCAGTATCGTCGCAACCAGCGGCGCGCGATGAAGATCTGACCCTGACGAACGCGCGGCCGCCTGCGAAGGCGACAGACATCGGGAGACGGCATGCAACAGATTCATCCGGGCGCGGCGGCGCTGCTCGTGGACAGCCGCAACACGCTCGGCGAAGGCGCGACGTGGTGCGACGCGACGCACGCGCTGTACTGGACGGACATCGAAGGGGCGCGGCTGTGGCGCTGCCGCGCGGACGGCTCGGGCCTCGCGCAGTGGCCGATGCCGGAACGGCTCGCGTGCTTCGCGCTGACGCACGATCCGGACGTGCTGCTCGTCGGGCTCGCGACGCATCTCGCGTTCTTCGACCTGCGCAGCGGTGCGTTCACGCGGATCGTCGACGTCGAACCCGACCTGCCGACGCGGCTGAACGACGGGCGTTGCGATGGGGCCGGCGCATTCGTGTTCGGGATGAAGGACGAAGGCAGCGAGCCGCCGCAAGCGGTCGGCGGGTTCCATCGGCTCAATCCGGATCTCACGCTGCAGCGGCTCGCGTTGCCGCCGGCCGCGATCGCGAACAGCATCGCGTTCTCGCCGGATGGGTCGAAGATGTATTTCTGCGATTCGCTGGTGCGCGAGATTTTCGTGTGCGATTACTGCGCGGGCGGCGATGTCGCGAACGTGCGATCGTTCGCGCGGCTGACGGATGCGGACGGCGACCCGGACGGCTCGACGGTCGATCGCGACGGCGGCCTGTGGAATGCGCAGTGGGGCGGCCGGCGGGTGGTGCGCTACGGGCCGGACGGCGTTGAAACGGAACGCGTCGAAGTGCCGACCGCGCAGCCGAGCTGCGTGGCGCTCGACGGCGAAGGCCGGTTGTACGTGACGAGCGCGCGCGTCGGGCTGAGCGACGACGCGCTGGCGAGCGATGCCGACGCCGGCGGCGTGTTCGTCGCCCGCACGCGCTACGCGGGGCTGCCGACCGCGCGGTTCGCGGGCAAGCCCGCGAACTGAGCGCGCCGGTGCGTGCGGCGGCCCGCTGCCGGCGCCGTCACGGCCGGACGGGTCACGACTGCTGCGCGGCCTGCAGCCCCAGCAACGCGATCGCGTTGTCTTTCAGAATCAGCGAATGCACGTCGGGCCGGAACCCGGCGCCCTGAAAATCCTCGAGCCAGCGGTCCGGCCGGATCAGCGGAAAATCGGACGCGAACAGCACCTTGTGCCTGAGCAGCGTGTTCGCGTATTTCACCAGCTCGGGCGAGAAGTACTTCGGCGACCATCCCGACAGGTCGATGTAGACGTTCGGCTTGTGCAGCGCGATCGACAGCGCCTGCTCCTGCCACGGCCATGAAGGATGCGCGATCACGATCTTCATGTCCGGGAAGTCGGCCGCGACGTCGTCGAGGTGAATCGGTTCGGAATACTTCAGACGCAGCCCGCCGCCGCCGCGCATCCCCGACCCCATCCCCGAATGCCCGCTGTGGAAGACGGCCGGCAACCCGTATTCCGCGATCACCTCGTAGATCGGATAGGCGAGCCTGTCGTTCGGGAAGCATCCCTGCATCGTCGGGTGGAACTTGAAGCCCTTCACGCCGTGCTCGTCGATCAGGCGGCGCGCCTCGCGCGCGCCGAAGCGGCCCTTGTGCGGGTCGATGCTCGCGAACGCGATCATCACGTCGGCGTTGTCCTGCGCGAATTGCGCGATTTCCTCGTTCGGAATGCGCCGCCGGCCGATGTTCGTCTCGCAGTCGACGGTGAACATCACGAAGCCGATCCGGCGCTCGCGGTAATGCGCGATCGTCTCCGGAATGGTCGGCCGACGGCCCTGCTTCAGCACGGTGCCGAAGTACTTGTCGGCCGCGTCGTCGAATGCCTTCGCGAACAGGTCCGGCGGCTGGCAGCACGACACTTCCGCGTGCACGTGCGTGTCGATGGCGATCAGGTTGTCGATGTCCAAGCGTGTCTCCTCATGTCGTGATGCGTCGGCCGGCACGGCGCGAAATCGGCTGTCCGGGCCCGTTTAGGGGTTTGTCCGGAGCCGCTTCCATTCTACTTTACATATCAGGTTACCTGATAGTAAATTGGTCGCGAGTCGCACAGGGCGGCATCGTCATTGGAGAACGAAAATGGGTTACGAAGGGCGCTGGAAAACGGTGAAGGTCGAGGTCGAGGGCGGGATCGCATGGGTGACGCTGAACCGTCCGGACAAGCGCAACGCGATGAGCCCGACGCTGAACGCGGAGATGATCGACGTGCTGGAGGCGATCGAACTCGATGCCGAGGCGCAGGTGCTCGTGCTGACCGGCGAGGGCGACGCCTGGACGGCCGGGATGGACCTGAAGGAATATTTCCGCGAAGTCGACGCGGGCCCGGAAATCCTGCAGGAAAAGATTCGCCGCGACGCGAGCCGCTGGCAGTGGCAATTGCTGCGCATGTATGCGAAGCCGACGATCGCGATGGTCAACGGCTGGTGCTTCGGCGGCGGCTTCTCGCCGCTCGTCGCGTGCGACCTCGCGATCGCGGCCGACGAAGCGGTGTTCGGCCTGTCGGAAATCAACTGGGGCATCCCGCCGGGCAACCTCGTCAGCAAGGCGATGGCCGACACCGTGGGCCATCGCCAGGCGCTCTACTACATCATGACCGGCGACACCTTCACCGGCCCGCAGGCCGCGCAGATGGGGCTCGTCAACAAGAGCGTGCCGCGCGCGCAGCTGCGCGACGAGGTGCGCACGCTGGCCGCGAAGCTGCTCGACAAGAACCCGGTCGTGATCCGTAACGCGAAGCACGGCTTCAAGCGTTGCCGCGAGCTGACCTGGGAGCAGAACGAGGACTACCTGTACGCGAAGCTCGACCAGGCGAACTACCGCGATCCGGAAGGCGGGCGCGAGCAGGGCCTCAAGCAGTTCCTCGACGACAAGAGCATCAAGCCGGGCCTGCAGGCGTACAAGCGCTGACGCGCGCCGCCGCACGCAACCGGATCCGAGTGGAGACACGGAAATGCACGAAGTGAGTTTGTTGATCGACGGCGTGTCGCGCGGCGCGTCGGACGGCGGGACCTTCGACCGGATCGATCCGGCGACGGGACGGGTGGCGTCGCGCGCCGCCGCGGCGACGCTTGCCGACGCGGACGCCGCGGTCGCGGCA
>NZ_QOBB01000093.1:0-41465 GCF_024704855.1 Burkholderia sp. HAN2018
GCTCGGTGCGAGCGGCGCGCGCGGGGCGGCTGCGCCCGATGCGGCGCCGGCCGCGGCACTGCGCATGCCTGCCTTGGGATCGAGGACGAACTGGACTTCGATCGGCGTGTTCCAGAATTCGCGGGCCAGATCGGAGATCCGTCCCGAAAACTGGCTCTTGACCCAGTCCAGCTTGAAGCGGTTCGGCGCGGCGATGGACAGCGTGTTCGCCGACGCATCGAAGGCCACCGGGGCCAAGGGTTTGATCCACGTCACGTACTGCTGGGGCGTCAGCTCGCGCTCCAGCAGTGCGGAACAGTGTTGCCAGAAATCGTTCATCAAGTAACTGTCGTTTTTTGCGTGCACAGCGCGGCTCGCCGGCGCCCTTGTCGCGGTTGCGCAACAAGGCCCGAAGCGGTCGTGCGAGCGTGCCTCGGACGCCTGCGTCACAGTGTTGGAGGGGCAGGCGCGGGCCGAGGCGGCGTGCGGGATTCTTGGAGATAAGGCGAGATTCTACCGCCAAACGCGACCACAGCGCGAGTTATCCACAGGCCGGGATTGTGGGTCGCGGGGCCGGATCGGCGCGGGCCGGCACAGGCGAGCGACTCCTAAAGTATTGACCGTCAAGAGAAAAACGGTTTAAATAGCGGGTTCCGCGAAAACCAATCCTGTATTCCCGGCGATTGCGTTCGCCCGAATGCCTACGGTTAAGGGCACGCGGTCCCCTGAATTTCGACATTCTCGAACAAGTGAGAACATCATGAAACGTACTTACCAACCGTCCGTGACGCGCCGCAAGCGCACCCATGGCTTCCGTGTCCGCATGAAGACGGCAGGTGGCCGCAAGGTCATCAACGCTCGCCGCGCGAAGGGCCGCAAGCGCCTCGCCATCTAAGGCAGGTTGCGCGCTGTGTCCGCCGTCCGCAGTCCTGCGGAAGGTGCCGTCGAGCCGGGTGCGAATCCGTCGCAGACGAAAGCCGCCTTCCCGAAAGCTGCGCGACTTCTGAAAACGGATGAATTTTCATCCGTTTTTCGTTTGCGCCCCTGGCGGCGCTCCGCGCACTTCGTGATTTACGGCAAGCCGACCGGTCAGCCCGCGCGTCTGGGGCTCGTCGTCGGCAAGAAGTATGCGCCGCGTGCAGTAACACGTAACCTCGTGAAGCGGCTGGCGCGCGACGCGTTTCGCCTGCGCCGGGCCGAATTCGCCGGTTACGACCTGCTGCTGCGGCAGCACACGCGCTTCGACAAGAAAGCGCTGCCGAGCGCGGCTTCCGCCCCGCTCGCGGCGATGTGCGCGGCCGAGATCCGCGAACTGCTCGACAGGGCAGTCCGGGAAATCGCCCGCCGTGCGTCGAAGCCCGCGTCCGAGTGACGCATCCGTGCCCGGTGCGGCGTTCGCGCCTGCCCGGCCGGTTTTGACGCGGCGTCGTACGGCGCCGCCCAAGGTATGGAAACGGTATTGATCGCCTTGCTGCGCTTCTACAAGGTTGCCGTGAGCCCGATGCTCGGCAACCGTTGCCGTTTTTATCCTTCCTGTTCGGATTACGCGCGCGAGGCAATCCAGTATCATGGCGCCGCGCGCGGCACGTATCTCGCCGTCAGGCGCGTGTGCCGATGCCATCCGTTTTCCGCGGGCGGCATCGACCTCGTCCCGCCGCCCAACTCCGACACTCGCGCTCGCGGCGAAGCCGACGCGCGGTCCCATCGACTCTGAGACAACGCATGGATATCAAACGCACCGTCCTATGGGTGATCTTCTTCATGTCAGCTGTCATGCTGTACGACAACTGGCAGCGGTCCCATGGACGCCCGTCGATGTTCTTCCCGAGCGCCACGCAGACGGCCCCCGCGGCCGCTGCCGGCGGTGCATCGGGCACGGGCGCGACGACGACCGCAGGTGAAGTGCCTGCCGCCGCAGCCGGCGCCGCCCCGTCGACCACTGCTCCGGCCGCCCAGGCGCAGCTCGTGAAGTTCTCGACCGACGTGTACGACGGCGAAATCGACACGCGCGGCGGCACGCTCGCAAAGCTGACGCTGAAGAAGCAGGGCGACGGCAAGCAGCCCGACCTGTACATCACGCTGTTCGACCACACGGCCGGCCATACGTATCTCGCACGCTCGGGCCTGCTCGGCGGCGATTTCCCGAACCACAACGACGTCTACACGCAGCTGAACCCCGGCTCGACGTCGCTGACGGGTGACCAGAACGCGCTGAAGCTGTCGTTCGAATCGCCGGTGAAGGGCGGCGTGAAGGTCGTGAAGACCTACACGTTCACGCGCGGCAGCTACGTGATCGGCGTCGACACCAAGATCGACAACGTCGGCACGGCACCTGTCACGCCGACGGTCTACATGGAACTGGTGCGCGACAACACGGCCGTCGAAACGCCGATGTTCTCGCATACGTTCCTCGGGCCGGCGGTCTACACGGACGCGAAGCACTTCCAGAAGATCAACTTCAGCGACCTCGACAAGAACAAGGCCGACTACGTGACCTCCGCCGACAACGGCTGGGTCGCGATGGTGCAGCACTACTTCGCGTCGGCCTGGATTCCGCAGCAGGGCGTGAAGCGCGACATCTACGCTGAAAAGATCGATCCGACGCTGTACCGCGTCGGCGTGAAGCAGCCGGTCGCCGCGATCGCGCCGGGCCAGTCGGCCGACGTGCAGGCACGCCTGTTCGCCGGTCCGGAAGAGGAGCGCATGCTCGAAGGCATCGCGCCGGGCCTGGAACTCGTGAAGGACTACGGCTGGGTGACGATCATCGCGAAGCCGCTGTTCTGGCTGCTCGAGAAGATCCACGGCTACATCGGCAACTGGGGCTGGTCGATCGTGCTGCTCACGATCCTGATCAAGGCGGTGTTCTTCCCGCTGTCGGCTGCGAGCTACAAGTCGATGGCGCGCATGAAGGAAATCACGCCGCGCATGCAGGCGCTGCGCGAACGCTTCAAGAGCGATCCGCAGAAGATGAACGCCGCGCTGATGGAGCTGTACAAGACCGAGAAGGTCAATCCGTTCGGCGGCTGCCTGCCGGTCGTGATCCAGATCCCGGTGTTCATCTCGCTGTACTGGGTGCTGCTCGCCTCGGTCGAAATGCGCGGCGCGCCGTGGGTTCTGTGGATTCACGACCTGTCGCAGCGCGATCCGTTCTTCATCCTGCCGGTGCTGATGGCCGTGTCGATGTACGTGCAGACGAGCCTGAACCCGACCCCGCCGGACCCGGTCCAGGCGAAGATGATGAAGTTCATGCCGATCGCGTTCTCGGTGATGTTCTTCTTCTTCCCGGCCGGCCTCGTGCTGTACTACGTCGTGAACAACGTGCTGTCGATCGCACAGCAGTACTACATCACGCGCAAGCTCGGCGGGGCCAAGAAGAAACCGGCCTGACGCCAGTTGCACACGCGGGCGGCGAGCCGCCCGCGATGCACGCAAAAAAAGCCGCATGGTTCGCGCCATGCGGCTTTTTGCTTTTGCGGTTCCGGTGCGGGTTCAGCCTTTCTTCGCTTCGCCCGAGTCGCCGTAGAACTGCTCGACCAGTTCCTGCACGAGGTAGCGATGATGCGGCGACAGCGCTTCAATCTTCGACGCGAGTTCGATCGTCTCGGGCGTCGGCGGATAGCGCTCGTCGCGCGGCAGCGGTTGCGGCGTCGGATGTTCGATCACGCTCGGCGACGGGCCGTAATGCAACCAGTGGAGTTCGACGCGCAGCCATTCGGCGAGCGTGGCGAGTTTGTCCGACGTCGGAATCGTGCGACCCGTCAGCCACTTATGCGCGGTTTGCGGCGAAACGGGTTGCGCTCCGCGGTGACGCAGATTGAATCGGTTCGCCAGTTCGGTCGCACCGGTGATCTTCTCCGGGCTGCGCCGCAGGGCGAATTTCAGGCGTTCCGAGAACGCGGCTTTTTCTTCGGATGTCGGCATGGGGGAGATTGTGCAATTCCACCACCACGTTTCAGACAACCATTCGGGCTAAACGTATCTCGTTCAGACGAATCCCGATCTCGATCGGAGTGGGATGCAAAATTGAGGGTCACAGTGTTGGGCCGCTCCAGCAGGCATACTCGTCCGAAACGGCGGCTGTGACATTGCGCTGGACTGATACTTGGCTTATCCCCGGCGGGATAAATTCGGGCGCGTCCGAATCCAGCGCGGCGACCGATGGCGTGTGAGCCGGCACGCTACAATGCCGGCGTTCCGATGCCCGAACTGTTGCGCGGGCGCACCATATTCACTGATCACCCGACTCAACCGATTCCCATGCTCGCTACCGATTCCGATCCGATCGTCGCCATTGCCACTGCTGCCGGCCGGGGTGGCATCGGGGTCGTCCGTGTGTCGTTCGGGCGCGGCGGCGAGGCGGCCGCGTTGCCGCTGATCGACGCGTTGTGCGGGCAGAAGCTCGCGCCGCGCCATGCGAGCTACGTGCCGTTCCTCGACGAGCACGGCACGCCGCTCGACCGCGGGATCGCGCTGTATTTCCCGGCGCCGCATTCGTACACCGGCGAGCACGTGCTCGAGCTGCAGGGGCACGGCGGGCCGATCGTGATGCAGCTGCTGCTGCAGCGCTGCCTGGATGCGGGACGCGGTTTCGGGCTGCGGCTCGCGGAGCCGGGCGAATTCACGCGACGCGCGTTTCTGAACGACAAGCTCGATCTCGCGCAGGCCGAGGCCGTCGCCGACCTGATCGAGGCGAGCACCGAAGCGGCGGCGCGTTCGGCCGGGCGCTCGCTCGACGGCGTGTTCTCGCGGCAGATCCATGCGCTCGTCGACGACGTGATCACGCTGCGGATGCTGGTCGAGGCGACGCTCGATTTTCCTGAAGAGGAGATCGATTTCCTGGAAGCGGCCGATGCGCGCGGCAAGCTCGCGAAGATTCGCGCGCAGCTCGCGCACGTGCTGGGTGATGCGCGGCAAGGCGCGCTGCTGCGCGAAGGATTGTCGGTCGTGCTCGCGGGGCAGCCGAACGTCGGCAAGTCGTCGCTGCTGAACGCGCTGGCCGGCGCGGAGCTGGCGATCGTCACGCCGATCGCGGGCACGACGCGCGACAAGGTCGCGCAGACGATCCAGGTCGAAGGGATTCCGCTGCACATCATCGATACGGCCGGGTTGCGCGAGACGGAGGACGAGGTCGAGCGGATCGGCATTGCGCGCACGTGGAGCGAGATCGAGCGTGCGGACGTCGTGCTGCATCTGCTGGATTCGCGCACCGGGATGACGGCGGATGACGAGACGATCGCCGCGCGGTTTCCGGGCGGCGTGCCGGTGGTGCGTGTGCTGAACAAGACGGATCTGACCGGCGTGGCGGCGTGCGTCGAGCATCCGGCGGCGGAAGGCGACCTCACCGAGGTGCATCTGTCGGCGAAGCTCGGCGACGGGATCGACATGCTGCGCGCGGAGCTGCTGCGGATCGCCGGGTGGCAGGCGGGGGCGGAAGGCGTGTATCTCGCGCGGGAGCGGCATCTGATCGCGCTGCGAGCCGCGCAGGAGCATCTCGCGCAGGCGGCGGATCATGCGGAGCAACGCGCTCAGTCACTCGATCTGTTTGCCGAGGAGCTGCGGCTCGCGCAGGAGCAACTCAATTCGATTACCGGGGAGTTCACTTCGGATGATCTGCTGGGGGTGATTTTCAGCAGGTTTTGTATCGGGAAGTGAACGGGCGCTTACGGTAGCCCAACGTCCACGAAGCTTGCGCGGCGCTAATGCGTCCCACGAAAAAACAACGAAAGAGAGAAGAGGGCAAAGTGCCTGAGAGTGAAAGCGTGGACCGAGAAGTTCGAGCCAAGCACGCAACGTATTCGGTGTTGAGGGAGCGCATCGTCGAGCATGTATTCATCGGTGATGTCATGCGCCGACTTTGGCAGCGAGACATCATGGATATCGAAGTGCTGCGTGCGGAGTTCGACACGAGCGGCTACGACCTCGTCATGAGCAGCGCGAGCGTCCTGCGTCATATCCAGCTCAAGGTATCGCTCGTCGATGGTGCGCGGTCCCGGATCAACATCAACTTGAAACTGGGAAAAACGCCGAGTGGTTGCGTCATCTGGATCATCGTCGATCACGATCTCGAGATCGTCGAGTATCAATGGTTTGGCGGACTGCCCGGCGAGCCGTTGCCCGACATTTCGGAACATGGTGTCGTGCGCCATACGCGGGCCAATGCCCGCGGCGAGAAGGCGGTTCGAGACGGGCAACGTTCGTTATCGCGATCGGACTTCGTGTCTCTCGACGGACTGGATGCCGTGATCGAGCAATTGTTCGGGATTGAACGTCCGAAACCTTTACCACAGCGATAACCGCATCGATTCGATCGATGAACGTCCTTCCGCGCTGACCTGACAGCCTTGTCAGATGGCGCGTCGCCGTCCCGATGCTACATTCCGCCGGGTTCAAGCCCCGTCCCGCCGACATTTCGTCGCCGCCCTCGCCGCGTTGCCGATGTTTGCCGCACGCGCCGCATCGAGCGCTCCCGTGCCGTCGCGGCCAGCGGACCGCAACGCGATCATCCGCGACATCTTCGCCGATGGCGCGTCTCTCCCCGATCTGACCTCGCATCACGTTGCATTGATGAAGAAGTTGCGGGTGATGTGGGTGCCTGTCGAATCCGGCGCACCGGACATCGATCCGTTGCATCCGCGGATCGGCGAAGGGCCGACGATTGCACTGGCTAGGTCAGCACTCAAAACCGATGACGATGCGCTCGCCATTCGCACGCTCGCCGAACTCGGACATCTCGTGCCCGTGTTTGTCACGAGTGCGGGCACGTTGGCGCCCGGGAGATACACGATTCCGCCAGCGCTGCACAAGCTGTTCGCATTCAAGGAGAGCGGTGTCGATGCGTCAGGGCGTTTCGAATTTCGCGCTGCGTATCTCGCCGTGCTGCGGGGCGCCAGCTGGCGGACCGTCGATGTGACCTCGATCGACGACGTACTGGGCGAAAGGGATTTCTGGCCGATGCCCTATATCGACGGCAAGCGGCCGTATGGAGATTGCATGTACTACCAGTTCTACATGGCGGAACTGTTGGGCGAGCCGTACAAGCGGGATGCCGGGGGAAATCTGGTCAAGGACGGGAAAAAGGATGCCCGTCTGGAGTGGCTCCACTGCGAAACGCTGGCCGCGCTACAGGTGTTCCTGATGCACGCCGATCTGACCAAGCCGGTCTGATCGGGCTTCGGTCCGATGCGTCGATCGCGTTGCGGGAAACAAGGCGATCGATGCATCCGAACCCTTCACGACGACAACGGCGCCTCGACCTTTACACGATCGAAACGGCGAGATCCTCACCTGCCTCAATCCCAATGCCGGTGATGGTAATACCCGCCACCACCGTAATACCCGCCGCCGTCAGGCACCACGATACAGCCGCTCAGCAACACGGCGACGCCGGCAATCAGCAAAAGGGTCTTCTTCATCGGGTTCACCTGCTCGGGTTCAATATGAAACCCAGCATAGCGAGCGCCCGCAACACCGGCTGTAAGCGATCGTTTCCCTGCCCCGCAATCCGTAACGGCGGATTATTCCGGTCACAATGACCGTAACAAATCCCCAAACAGCAGACGTTTTCAGGCAGTGACGACCCTGTTTCGCCCGGTATCCTTCGCGCGATAAAGCGCGGCATCGGCGGCTTCGATCAACGCATCGGGTGTCGAGAGATCGTCGGCCGCCACGGTCGCGCAGCCGACGCTCACGCTCACGCGTCCGGCGGGTGATGTCGGCATCGCGAGATCGAGCCGAAGTACCGCCTCGCGCGCTTCCTCGGCGACGACCCGCGCGCCGCGCGCGCCCGTGTTCGGCAGCACGATCGCGAACTCCTCGCCGCCGTAACGCGCGACCATGTCCGCGGGCCGCCTCACCGCGCCGGCCAACGCGTTCGCGACGGCAATCAGGCATGCGTCGCCCTTCACGTGACCGAACGCGTCGTTGTATGCCTTGAAGTGGTCGACGTCGACCATCAGCAGCGACAGCGGTTCGCCTTGCCGTCGCGACTGCAGGAACAGCGTGTGGAAGTGATCGTTGAAGTGCATGCGGTTGAATGCGCCCGTCAGGCCGTCGCGCGCGGACGAACGGATCAGCGTCGCGTGCGCCTCGAACAGCCGCTGGTACAGCATCGTCACTTCCCATGCGAGCACGCACACGAGCACGCCCGGCGTGAACATGCTGAACACGCGCGCGAGATACCAGCCGACCGTGAATCGATTGGTGCTCATCAGGTTCAGCGTGGTGTCGGTGAGGCATGCGAGCACCGCGATCGCGAGCCACAGGTCGAGGGTCGTGCGCAGCCGGCCGGTGGCCAGCACGGCAACGAGCGCCAGCGCATTGAGCAGCCACACGACCAGCGCGACGGCGTTGACGGGCAGCACGGCCGCGTCGCCCGGCGGATGAAACGCGGGCGGCAGCGACACGTTCAGCGCGAACAGGCACAGCAATCCCGCGATGACAGCCGGACCGCCGATCAGTGCGAGCGTCCACCACCGTGTCTGCCGTGCGCCGACCGGTGCGCGCGCCAGCCGCGCGCGCGCGAGCAGCGCGACCATCACGAAACTCGGGAAGCCGGCATGCCAGAAGATCCACATCCACGCGGCGCTTTGCGGTTGCGCACCGAACAGCCCGTGCGGCGCGAATACGCCGGGAAAGGTGAGCAGTTGCAGCGCGACGGCGAGCGCGGTGAACGCGTAGGCGCCGCCGAGTGCGCCGAGCACTGGCTGGCGGGTCACGGTGAACTGCGCGCCGAGAAAGAACGCCGCGATGCTCGCGGTGGTGAACACGGTGAGCGCGCACATCGGCATGAACGGCTCGACGGCCGGCAGCGCGACGTTCGCGTGCGGTGCGGCGATCCCGAGCGCGAGCACGATGACGAGCGCCGTCAGTGTGCCGAACCAGAGCTGACGGCGTGTCGTGTGCTGGATCAGGATGCCTTCCATGGAGTTCCCCGGGCACGTACGCGGAAACGCCCGGTCTTGCGCCGGGCGACAGGCAGCCGGCCGCTATGCGACCGGTGCGGCCTGATCCTATCGCGTTATGGTTGTGCGCTCAAACCCCGAGGCCGGGACCGAAGTTGCCCGCAACCCAGTGCGTGACGGCGTCGACGTCCGCGTAGTCCTGTTCGGGCAGGCCGTCGAGCATCGACAGCACTTCGTTGCTGGCGCCCGCGTCGCGCGCGGCATCGACGATCGCATCCTTGTTGGCCGGATAGCGGACGGCCGCCAGCACGTCGGCGATCTGCAGGTCGATCGTTTCGTTGGGAATGTCGTGCGGAGGCTGGGCGGGCTGGTCGTTCACGGCGGCGTCTCGCTGAGTGAGCGGGTTGAGCGGGAATCGGATCGAGGCGGAATTCGGGCGTGTAACCGGGTGCGTACCGGGGCGCGTCATGCGTTCACACGCCAGGGCGGCCAGGCCGGCGCGCCCCGCGGATGAACGCCAGTCGACTCAATGCCCGCGTCGCACGCGGCGCCACGGATGCTTCCAGTCGATGTGCGGTGCGTTTTCGTCGCGCGGATGCTGGCGCCGATGTTCCTGCCACAGTTCGTCGGAAAACAGCGCCGCCACGATCACGAGCGGCAGCACGAGGAAAATTCCGAGTATCACTTGCTCGATCACGATAGCCTCCTTGCGGTGGCAGGAACCCTTGCTCCCATTCTAGGCTCTGAACTTCGCCCGCGTTCAACTTCTTACAGTGCGAAACAGGCCCGGAAGCGGCCTTGCCCGCACGTGCGCCGGCATCAAAAAGGACATGAACATGCAACTCCAGAACGATACCAACACGCTTGTGCTGCGGCCGCTGGAGCGCCAGGACCTGCGCTTCGTCCACGAACTGAACAACGACGCAAAGATCATGCGCTACTGGTTCGAGGAGCCGTACGAAACCTTCTCGGAACTGTCACAACTGTACGACCGCCACGTGCACGACCAGCGCGAGCGCCGTTTCGTCGCGGTCGACGCGCAAGGCGAACTGGTCGGCCTCGTCGAACTGATCGAGCTCGACTACATCCATCGCCGCGGCGAGTTCCAGATCATCATCGCGCCGCAATGCCAGGGGCGCGGTTATGCGGGCCAGGCGACGCGCCTCGCGATCGAGTACGCGTTCAAGGTGCTGAACATGCGCAAGCTGTACCTGATCGTCGATACGTCGAATGCGGCGGCGATTCATGTGTACGAAAAATGCGGATTCCAGCACGAGGCCGAATTGAAGGAAGAATTTTTCGGAAACGGCGCGTATCACAACGCTTATCGTATGTGCATCTTTCAACGCGATTATTTCGAACGCCAGCAATCCAGTCCGAACAAGGCAGGGTAAACGCGCTGGCGAAAGGCGCTTGCAGCGGGTGTTCACGGGCACCGAATACATTCGGGGAACTACGGATAAATACGGATTCGCTTATACCTGGCATTTTTCTTGTATCAGGTATTTGCGATTCCGCGCTGCGGTAAAGTCGATTCGTTTCGAATGACTTTATGTGCGGCGCATCAAAATGATCCGGATGACGAAATGGATTATCCAAACCGTTCAATCGCCGCAATGTAACTTGGATGAAAGCCCTGCCGGATAACGCTTTCCGCCCGGCGTGACGGGCCTGTCCGCCACGCAACGGGTGTTGCCCGCCGCGCGTGCCGCGCGAAAAACAGGCTGCGCACGGGGTGCGACAATCCGCCGCTATTGCGGTCGCACAACAAATGTGCTTGCTATCGCTTGCCGGTCTTCTAAAGTGAAAAACGCGGGTTCACGATCACCTTTAAACACATAGCTAACCCAAGCCTGGTGCCCGCAAGCCTGGAGACAGAACATGATGAAGCGTACCGGTATCCTTTTTGCCCTCGTCGGCGCATTTTGCGCGGTGTCGATTGCCCAGGCGGGCGGCGATTCGGCCGTCAAGCCGACGCAGGAAATCCAGTTGACGAAGAATGCATGGGGCTGCCTGTCGAAAGACAATCTGGATTCCGTACTGAGTCACGAACGTGACGGCAAGTCGCAGGCGAAGCAGCAATACTTCGACGACTACCGTTGCCTGTCGGTACCGGAAGGCCAGCGTTTCCGCGTCGTGTCGGTCGACCAGGGCGACGTGCAGTTCGTCAGCGCCGACAACAGCGACCAGCAAGGCCTCTGGACCGATTCGCGCTTCGTCAAGCAGTAACCGTCCATTCACCGCGCAGTCGCACGACGCGCGAGCGCGCCGGCCCGATGAGCCGGCGGCGCGAACCGAACACGGCCCGGCACATGCCGGGCCGTTGCGCTGTGGGTTGCGCATGACACGCGCCGGACGGCGCGCATTCGGTATCATCACGGCCCGACCGAACCGAATGCCCGCCCGGGCCGCATCCGCATGGCGCTGAAATCCACGATCTACAAAGCCGAACTGCAAATCGCCGACATGGATCGGCATTACTACGCCGATCACGCGCTGACGGTGGCGCGCCATCCGTCGGAAACCGACGACCGGATGATGGTGCGCATCGTCGCGTTCGCGCTGTTCGCGCACGAGCGGCTCGAATTCTGCAAGGGGCTGTCGGACGTCGACGAGCCCGATCTGTGGCAGAAGGACCTGACGGGCGCGATCGACGTCTGGATCGAAGCCGGCCAGCCCGACGAGCGGCGCATCTCGAAGGCGGCCGGCCGCGCCGGGCAGGTCACCGTGATCGCGTACGGCGGCAAGACGTCGGATATCTGGTGGCAGGGCGTGCGCAGCAAGGTCGAGCGGCTGCGCAACGTGCAGGTGCTGTCGCTGGCCGACGGCGTCGCGGCCGCGCTCGGGCGGCTCGCGGAGCGCTCGATGCGCCTGCAGTGCACGGTGCAGGACGGCACCGCGTGGATCTCGAGCGCCGACCACGATCCGGTCGCGGTCGAATGGACGGTGCTGAAGGCGCGCGCGGATGCATGACGGCCCGCGCGCCGGCCGCGTTCAGCCGATCGCGGCCGGCGGCCCCTTGAATTCGAGCATGTTGCCTTCCGGGTCGAACAGGTAGATCGACGGCCCGTAGCCGCCGGCGCCGTAGCGTTCCGCAGGCGCGCCCGGCCGTGCGCCATGCGCGGTGAAATGGGCGGTCAATGCGTCGGGATCGAACGGCTCGACGCGCAGGCACAGGTGATCGAGATTGCGCCCCGTGCCGGGCGGGCCGCTGTCAGGGCGGTCGATCGGGCCGCCGACCGACAGCAGGTCGATCAGTGCATCACCTGCGCGCAGCTGCACGAGGCCCAGGTCGGGCTGTTCCTTTTCCACATGGCAGCCGACGGCGTCGCAGTAAAAGCGCGTCATCGCGGCCATGTCGGTCACGCGCAGCACGATGTGATCGATCGCGCGGATGGTGGGTTTCATGGACAGGCGCTCCTTCGCAGTCGACGAGCATCGAGTGTAGACGCATCGCGCCTGCGCCGCCTGCCGGAACGAGGCACAATCGACGGACGAAAAAAAGCCCGTTCACGCGGAGCGGAACGGGCTTAATCCATATCAGGAGGAGACATGGAGGAGACAGTTCCAACTATACACACGGCGATGGTGCGGCGCAATATTCCGAATGCAAAAAAACGTCAGGACGGCGATTTGTCGCATCTGCGGTGCAGCAAAGGGTGACGGGACGGTGACGAAAACCGCGCTGCAGCAGCCGGCGCGCGCGTTTCGCCGGACTTATTTTCGGGTGATGCGCCCCTGATTATCCGGGGCGAATCACAGAGCAAGATTCAGGGCGCGACGGCACGTGCCGATGTCTAGAGTAGGCACCATCTACACTAGAGAGTGCGAGGTTCAGATGAAAACCGCCTATCCGACCGATGATGCCCGCTGGGGCGCCGTGACCGAGCGCGATCCGCATGCGGACGGCGCGTTCTTCTATGCCGTGAGCACGACCGGCGTGTTCTGCCGTCCGACCTGTGCGTCGCGGCTGCCGCGTCGCGAAAATGTGTCCTTCTTCGCCGATCCGGCCGCCGCGCGCGCGGCCGGCTTCCGGCCTTGCAAGCGCTGCCAGCCGGAAGGGCTGCCGCGCGAGCTCGAGATCGTCAACCGCGCGTGCGCGGTGCTCGACGCGCATGCCGAGCGGCTCACGCTGCAGCAGCTGAGCGATGCCGTGCACGTGAGCCCGTTTCATCTTCAGCGGCTCTTCAAGCGCGTGGTCGGCGTGTCGCCGCGGCAGTACCAGGCCGCGCAGCGCGGCGCCGCGCTGCGGCAGGCGTTGCAAAGCGGTCAGCCGGTCACGCAGGCGGCCGTCGACGCGGGTTTCAACTCGCCGTCGCGACTCTATGCGTCGGTACCGCGCGAGCTCGGGATGGCGCCGTCGGCGTTCCGCCGCCAGGGCGCCGGCCTGCGGATCGACTTTGCGACCGCCTCGACGTCGCTCGGCACGGTGCTCGTCGCGGCGACCGGGCAGGGCATCTGCCGGATCGCGTTCGGCGACGAACCGGCCGCGCTCGTCGGCGAGCTGAAGGACGCGTTCGCGCGCGCCGAGCTGGTCGAAGCGTCGGCACGGCTCGCGCCGTTCGTCGCGCAGATCCGCGCGTACCTGGACGGCACGCGGCACGCGTTCGACCTGCCGCTCGACATCGCGCCGACCGCCTTCCAGCAGCGCGTGTGGGAAGCGCTGACGCATATTCCGTACGGCGAAACACGCAGCTACTCGGAGATCGCCGAGGCGCTGGGCGCGCCGCGTGCGGTGCGCGCCGTCGCGTCCGCGTGCGCGTCGAACCCGGTCGCGCTCGCGATCCCGTGCCACCGCGTCGTACAAAAGGGCGGCGCGCTGTCCGGGTATCGTTGGGGCGTGCGCCGCAAGGCGACGCTGCTCGCTGCCGAGGCGCGTCACGTGCACGACGATGAAACCGAATCCGTCGCGGAGGGCAGCGCAGTTTGAGCATCGCAAGAACGACGATTACGTCCATCGTGAACGGCGGCCGTGTGCCGCCGTCCGCGCAAATGGAACTGCGCTTCAATGCGCCTTACGACTGGGCGCGCGTCCTGCGCTTCTTCAGCGGGCGCGCGATTCCGGGCGTCGAGCAGGTGGCGGACGGCGTGTATCGCCGCATCGTCGACCTGCACGGCGACGCCGGCCGGCTCACGGTCGCGAAACATCCGCGCAAGCATTGCCTGGTCGCGACGGTCGAAGGCGCGGTCGCGCGTCATGTCGATGATGCGTTCGCCGCGCGCGTCGCGACGATGTTCGACCTCGGCGCCGATCCGGCCGTCATCGGCTGCGGGCTGGCGCGCGATCCGTGGTTCGCGCCGCTCGTCGAGGCCGCGCCGGGGCTGCGCGTGCCGGGTGCATGGTCGGGGTTCGAGCTGGCCGTGCGCGCGATCGTCGGCCAGCAGGTGAGCGTGAAGGCCGCGACGACGATCGTCGGCCGGCTCGTCGAGCGGGCCGGCGAGCGCGTGGTTCATGAAGACGACGGTGCGCCCGCATGGCGTTTTCCGACGCCGGAGGCGCTGGCCGCCTGCGATCTCGACAAGATCGGGATGCCCGGCAAGCGGGTGGCGGCACTGACGGGCACGGCGCGCGCGGTGGCGGCCGGCGACGTGCCGGTCGATCGCGAGCACGCCGATCTCGCGACGCTGCGCGGTGCGTGGCTCGATCTGCCCGGCATCGGCCCGTGGACCGTCGAATACATCGCGATGCGCGCGTGGCGCGATCCGGATGCCTGGCCGGCCTCCGATCTCGTGCTGATGCAGTCGATCGCCGCGCGCGATCCGGCGCTCGACCGGCTCGCGACCCAGAAGCGCCGCACCGAAGGCTGGCGACCGTGGCGCGCGTACGCGGCGCTGCATTTGTGGAACGAAGTGGCCGACCGGGCGGGCGGCGCGCGCGGCGGGTGAGGGCAACTGCCGATCACCGAGTTTCGCGACCGGGTGCGACCCGGCGAAGCCGCGATGCAACCCGTCGCGCAGGCCGTGCCGGTGTTCGTTGGCTACCGCCGGACTTCGACCATCAAGGCTGTTTCTCGAATCCGTCGTCCGCCCGATGCAGGGCGCACGACGCACACTTTCGCCTCTCTCCGCGGTCGATTCGGCGGCACGGTTGCACCTGCCGTCACCGGTTCGCGCGTCACGTTCCGTCGGACGAATGCGCTCAACCGGCGTGCCCGTCGTCGCCGCCTGGAACCGTCGGGAGATGCGGCGATCGCCGCGGCCGGCCCGTCCGGCGGCCCGCTCCGGCCCGCGCACCATGCCCGGCGCCACCTCAAGCGCGGGTTTCGGCGAGATGTTAAAGTGCCCGCTACCAACGAAGCGACCAACAATCCAGCCGGCCGCGCGCGGCCGTCACGCACTTGCGTCTCCATGTCGAACACCATGACTCACCGCCAGTCCGAACTGCTGCTGAATCGCCTCGAAGCACTGAGCTCGGGCCCGACGCGGCAGCATCTGCCCGACGGCCTGCGCGGCATCGAAAAGGAAAGCCTGCGCGTGACGCGCGACGGGATGATCGCGTTCACGCCGCATCCGCGCGCGCTCGGTTCGGCGCTCACGCATCCGGCACTGACGACCGACTATTCCGAAGCGCTGATCGAGCTGATCACGCCCGCGGAACGTGACGCCGCGATCACGCTCGAACGCCTCGACGATCTGCATCGCTACGTCTATGCGTCGCTCGGCGACGAGATGCTGTGGAACGACTCGATGCCGGGCCTGCTGCCGGCCGACGACCAGATCCCGATCGCCGACTACGGCACGTCGAACATCGGCCGCCTGAAGACGGTGTACCGGCGCGGCCTCGCGTATCGCTACGGCCGCACGATGCAGTGCATCGCCGGCATCCACTACAACTACTCGCTGCACGAGGAAGTGTGGCGGCGCCTGCATGCGGAAGAAGGGTCGACGGCCACGCTCGTCGATTACCAGTCGGAGCGCTATCTCGCGCAGATCCGCAACTTCCGTCGCCGCAGCTGGCTGCTGATGTACCTGTTCGGCGCCTCGCCCGCGCTCGACACGAAGTTCCTGCGCGGCAAGCCGCACAGGCTCGACACGTTCGACGCCGATACGCTGTACCTGCCGTATGCGACGAGCCTGCGGATGAGCGATCTCGGCTACTCGAACACGACCGCCCAGGCCGCGCTGCACGTCGACTACAACACGCTGCCCGGTTATCTCGACGCGCTGTCGAAGGCCGTGAGCGAGCCGTATCCGGCGTACGAGGCCATCGGCACGCATCGCGACGGCGAGTGGATCCAGATCAACACGAACGTGCTTCAGATCGAAAACGAGTTCTATTCGACGATCCGGCCGAAGCGCGTCACGTATTCGGGCGAGCGTCCGCTGCATGCGCTCGCGTCGCGCGGCGTGCAGTACATCGAGGTGCGCTGTCTCGACATCGATCCGTTCGAGCCGACCGGCATCGCACTGGAAACCGCGCGCTTCATCGACGCCTTCCTGCTCGCGTGCGCGCTCGACGAGAGCCCGGTGCTCGATTGCCCCGCGTACCAGGAGGCGAACGCGAACTTCGGCAGCGTGACGATGGAAGGGCGCAAGCCCGGGCTCACGCTGCAGCGCGACGGTGCGCCGATCACGCTGCATGCGTGGGCGGACGAACTGATGGCCGATATCGAAACCGTCGGCCGCCGTCTCGACGAAATCCGCGGCGGCGACGAACATGCGCGCGCGATCGCCGCGCAGCGCGAGAAGCTCGCCGATCCGGAGCGCACGCCGTCCGCACGCGTGCTGCGCACGATGCGCGAGCACGGGCAATCGTTCCTCGGGTTCGCGCTGGCACAGAGCGAAGCGCATGCCGCGCATTTCCGCGCGCACCCGCCGTCGGCGGAGACGCTGCGCACCGAGCAGGCGCTCGCCGCGAAGTCGCTCGCCGAGCAGGCCGAGCTCGAAGCGAAGGAGGCCGGTTCGTTCGACGCATTCGTCGCGGCCTATCGCGCATATACGCTGAACCGCTTCAGCGTGTGATGCCTGGCGCACGCGCACCGCGTCGGTTGGCGCGGTGCGCGATGCGTCCTCCGTCGCCGGTCGATGTGCGCCGTGGCGCCCCCGATCCGGGGCGATCCACCGTCAGTGGTGTGCGTACGTGCCGCGATCGATCGCCTGCGGCAGCGCCGGCTTGCCCGATTCCCCGTTTGCCCTGCCGTCGCTGCCGTAGCCGGTGTCCCCGCCGCGTGCCTGCGCGGCACGGTGCATGATCGCCTGCATCTTTTCCGGAAAGTCGGGACTGCTTGCCAGGCTCGTCCGGTAGCCGGCGGCCTGCAGCTCCACGAGTTCCTGGCGGACCTCGGCGCGCGTCAGCGTCGACGCGGCCTGCGCGTGCGCGGCGAAGGCCGCGCCGATCAGCACGCATGCGCATACGGCTTGTTTCATCGTCTTCATCGTGTTCACTCCGTGAGGTTCCGGTGCCGTGCCGTGGCCGGCGCGGGCGGAATCGATGCAGCCAGTCTAGGCTTCGGACGCCAGACGAAACATCCCGCCCGCCGTCAGGCACCTTTGCCGCATGTGCAACATTGCGCGGGTGAGCCGCGCGTGACGGGCATCCTGTCGAACGCGACAGCGGCCCGCCCGCTGCCTGTCAGCCTGCGGCGGCAGGCCCGTATCGGGTCGGCACGCATCGGGCTTGTCCTCCTTGTACAAGCGCCCCGCGCCTCCTAACCTCTTTTAAGCGACCGATCGGTTGGCCGTGCGACGTCGTTGCGTGCACAAGCGCCTGAGCGCCGTCGCGATTGCGGAAGGACCGCTTTGCACCGAATCCGGGGGCGCCGCCGCGCCAGCCCCGGGTCGACTTTGGAGACGCGATGAATCCCACCGACGCCCTGCCGCCCGGCATTGTCTTCGCGCAGCCGTTGACGCCGGTCGCCAACTCGCTGCTGCTGTCCTTCCTCGTCGCCGCGATTCCGATCGCCGTCGCGCTGATCGCGCTCGGCGTGCTGCGCCGCCCCGCGTGGCAGGCGTCGCTCGCCGGCCTGGTCGCCGGCCTCGCGGTCGCGATCGGCGCGTGGGGGATGCCGGCCGGGCTTGCGTTCAACGCGGTCGGCGCGGGCATGGCGCTCGCGGTCGTGCCGGTGATGTGGATCGTCTTCAACGCGCTGCTGCTGTACAACATCGCGGTGAAGTCGGGCCGCTTCGACCAGTTCCGGCAGTGGATGCTCGACAACCTGCCCGACGATCGGCGCCTCGTGCTGCTCGTCGTCGCGTTCTCGTTCGGCTGCCTGCTCGAAGGGATCTCCGGCTTCGGCACGCCGGTCGCGATCACGAGCGCACTCCTGATCGCGCTCGGCTTCCCCGCGCTCGAAGCGCTCACCTATACGCTGCTGTTCAACACGGCGCCGGTTGCGTTCGGCGCGCTCGGCGTGCCGATCACCGTGCTCGGCGCGGTGACGTCGCTGCCGCCCGCGACACTCGCGCAGATGGTCGGCCGCCAGTTGCCGTTCTTCGCGCTGCTGTTGCCGTTCTACGTGGTCGGCGCGTACGGCGGGCTGCGCTCGATCTCGAAGCTGTGGCCCGCGCTGCTCGTGTCGGGCGGCAGTTTCGCGATCGCGCAGTTCGTCACGTCGAACTTCCTCGGCTACCAGCTCACCGACGTGCTGTCGTCGCTCACGTCGCTGATCGTCACGATCGGTTTCCTCCAGGTGTGGAAGCCGCAACCCGATCCGCAATACGCGCTCGCGCGCAGCGTGCCTGCAACAGCCGGTGCCGCCCGCGCGGGTTTCGGCGGCTGGCTGCCGTGGCTCGTCGTGTCGGTGGTCGTGATCGTGTGGGTGCACGCGAACGTCGCGGCGATCGGCGACGTGAAGATCAAGTGGCCGGGCCTGCACAACGCGGTGTTCGTGTCGCTGTACCACAAGCCGTATGCGGCGATCTGGGACTTCCAGCCGCTCGGCACGGGCACCGCGATCCTGCTCTCGGCGATCATCACGGCCGCGCTGACGCGCACCGGTGCCGGCGCGTTTCTCGAGTGCGTGGTCAAGACCTGGCGGCAGACGTGGATCGCGATCGTCACGGTGATGATGATCGTCGGGCTCGCGTACCTGCTGAACTACTCGGGAATCAGCTATACGCTCGGCACCGGCGTCGCGTCGACGGGGGCGCTGTTCCCGCTGGTGTCCGCGTCGCTCGGCTGGATCGCCGTGTTCCTGTCCGGCAGCGACACGTCGGGCAACGCGCTGTTCGGCAACCTGCAGGTCGTGGCCGCGCGGCAGCTCGGCCTCGATCCGGTGCTGATGGCCGCGACCAACTCGTCGGGCGGCGTGATGGGCAAGATGATCTCGCCGCAGAACATCGCGACGGGCGTGTCGACGACGGACCTGAAAGGGCAGGAAGGTGTCGTGTTTGCACGCACCTTCTGGCACAGCGTGATCCTCACGCTGCTGCTCGGCGTGCTGGTGTTCCTGCAGCAGCACGTGCTGACGTGGATGATTCCGGCACTGCCGAAATGAGGTGAGCGCAACGACAGAAGGAAGGCACGAGGAAAAACGAGGGAAGGCGCGGGAAAAGCGCCGGCAAAGTGCGGAACCGGCGAACGCGCGGCACGTCAGCGCGCGTTCGCCCGCCGCGCCGTTCGTCCTGCTTCATCCGCCCCGGCTGCCGAGGCCGCCGCGGCCGTGTTGCCGTCGGCCGGCAGGATGCACGCGAGAAACGCGTCGATCGCGGGGCTCTGGCGGCGCGCCTTCAGGTAGTACACGTATTCGTCGATCGTCGTGTCCACGCCGCGCAGCGCGATCACGCGCAGGTCGGGATGGCGCTCGGCCTCGCCGAGCGGAAACAGGCTGCCGCCCACGCCGTGCAGGATCGCCTCGCGGATCGCTTCGCGGCTGCCGATCTCGGCCATCGATACGGCCGCGACACCGGCCGCCGCGAGGATCGTCTCCGTGCAGCGGCGCGTCACCGAGCCTTCCTCGCGAATCAACAGCCGCACGTCGGCGAGCTGCGCCGGATCGATCGCGTCGAAACGCGCGAGCGGATGCGTACGATGCACGACAAGCACGAGCGGGTCGGTCGAGATCACCTTGCGTTCGAGGCCTTCGGCGTCGTTGCGCTGCGACGATACCGCGAGATCGATGCGGAATTCCTGCAGCGCCTGCAGGATTTCCTCGGAGTTGCCGATCCGGCACGCGAGCGCGATCGACGGATGCGCGTTCGAGAAGCGGCCGACCGCGTCCATGATGTAGTACGGCCCCGTCGCACCGATCCGCAGATGACCTTCGAACAGGCCGCCGACGTTGCGCAGCATGATATCGGCCTGCGCCTCGAGCGCGATCATCTTCTCGACGAGCGGCAGCAGCTCGATACCCGTCTCGGTGACCTCGAGCTTGCGGCCGCTGCGGTAGAACAGCTCGACGCCGTACAGCTGCTCGACCTGCCGGATCTGCGCGGCAATCGTCGGCTGGCTCACGCCCAGGTGGCGCGCGGCGCGCGTGATGCTGCCCTGCCGGACGGTCGCGTGGAACGCCTTCAGCTGATCGAACACGACTCGGCTTCTCCCCTCTTCATCGCGCGTCAGCGTAGCGCATGCGTGTGTCGGCCCCATGAAAGGCGCGTCGTGCGCCGCTTCGAAAAAAAGCTGGGGGTGAGCGCAAGAAACCTGCTGGAACCGGTCACGGCCGGGACATGCCGGTGCGGGGTAATAGCGCGTAACACACCGACCGCCGGCCCCGCTCGACCGGCGCCCCACTCCTACCGACAACAGGGTTCCCTTCATGTCTTCGAACAATCGACGCGATTTCCTGCGCCTCGCCGCGCAGTCGGCCGGTGCGATGGCCGCCTACGCGGGCTTCCCGCCCGCGATCCGCAATGCGCTGGCGATGCCGGCCGCCTACCGCACGGGCACGATCCGCGACGTCGAGCACGTCGTGATCTTCATGCAGGAAAACCGTTCGTTCGACCATTACTTCGGCGGGCTGCGCGGCGTGCGCGGCTTCAACGACCCGCGCCCGCATCTGCTGCCGAGCGGCGCGCCGGTGTGGCAGCAGCCGCCGGCATCGGTGTTCACGAAGAACTACCATTCGCGCGGCCTCGATCCGTCGGCGCCGTACGTGCTGCCGTTCTACCTCGACCCGAAGCAGACGACCGAATTCCAGCCGGGCACCAACCACGGCTGGAGCAGCGGCCACCTGTCCTGGAACAACGGCCAGTGGGACCAGTGGGTGAACCAGAAGCAGGACGTGCTGACGATGGGCTACCTGAAGCGCCAGGACCTCACGTACCACTACGCACTGGCCGACGCGTTCACGATCTGCGATTCGTACTTCTGCTCCGCGCACGCCGACACCGCGCCGAACCGCATCTACCTGTGGACCGGCACGGTCGACCCGCGCAACATCTACGGCACCCCGCCGAACGGCCCGGGCATCGGCGAGCGCGACGACGTGAACGGCTACACGTGGACGACCTACGCCGAGCGCCTCGAGCACGCGAAGATCAGCTGGAAGGTGTACCAGGGCGGCACGGGCATCCCGGGCGACCCGACCGACAACTACACCGACAACTCGCTGATGTTCTTCAAGAAGTTCCAGGTGAAGGAAGGCGCGAGCGGTCCGCTGGTCGACAAGGGCGCGTCGGACCACACGCTCGCCGAGCTGAAGGCCGACGTGCAGGCGAACCGGCTGCCGCAGGTGTCGTGGATCGTCGCGCCGTACAAGTACAGCGAGCACCCGCAGGCGTCGCCGACCGACGGCGCGTTCTACATCAACATGGTGCTCGAGGCGCTGACGTCGAACCCGGAGGTGTGGGCGAAGACGGTGTTCATCCTCAACTACGACGAGAACGACGGGCTGTTCGACCACGTCGTGCCGCCGGTGCCGCCGGTCACGAGCGGCGTGGGCGGCCAGGGCATCGTGTCGTCGAACCTGCTGTCGAACCTCGGCGACGAGCTGCTCGACCTGAACAAGTACCCGGGCGAAATGAGCCCGCTCGTGCCGGGCGCGGACCCGGGCGGCATCCAGCCGATCGGCCTCGGGCCGCGCGTGCCGCTGATCATCATCTCGCCGTGGACGAAGGGCGGCTGGGTCTGCTCGGAGACGTTCGACCATACGTCGGTGCTGCGTTTCCTCGAAGCGCGCTTCGGCGTGAAGGAGCCGAACATCAGCGCGTGGCGCCGCTCGATCTGCGGCGACCTCACGTCGGCGTTCGACTTCTCCGCGCGCCCCGACACGCGCACGGTGAGCTTCACGGTGCCGCAGCACATCGCGACGGCTGGCCAGGCGTACCAGGTGCCCGCGCAGCAGGCGATGCCGGCGCAGGAACCCGGCACGCGACCGGCGCGGGCGCTGCCGTACGAGCTGTTCGTGCACAGCCGCGTGAGCGGCCATGACGACAGCGTGTCGCTCGACTTCGCGAACACCGGCGACGCGGGTGCGGCGTTCTACGTATACGACCGCCGCAATCCGGCAACGCCGCCGCGTCGTTATGCGGTGTCCGCGCACGATCGCTTCGTCGACACGTGGAACACGTCGGCCGCGCGCGGCGATTACCATCTCGCGGCATACGGCCCGAACGGCTATCTGTGCGAGTTCCAGGGCAACACGCGGCTCGCGGCCGACGGCCGCCACGCGAACCCCGAAGCGCGGATCGGCTACGACGTGCGCAACCGTCACGTATACCTGCAACTGCGCAACAGCGGGCGCGCGACCTGCCGCGTGACGGTCGACAACGCGTACAGCCATGCGCATGCGCGCACCTACACGCTGGAGCCGGGCGAACGCGTCGAGGATCACTTCGCGCTGTCGTCGAGCCACGGCTGGTACGATCTGACGATTACCGCGACGACGCTGCGCGGCGGCGACGACAAGGTCGTGCGCCGCTTCGCGGGCCACGTCGAGACGGGCCGGCCGAGCCACAGCGATCCGGGGCCGGTGAAGCACGCGACGGCCTGACGGCCGTCACGCGTCGCGCGATGCGGGCGAGGTCGGCCCGCCGCGCGAGCACCGCCTGCCGGCTGCATCCCGATTGCATCCCGGTACGTGGAATTGGCTTTTGGAAACTGAAAACTGTTGACAATGTGTCGGGCCGAGGATATACAAGGATCATTCGCCGATATGGCGCCCTCGTTCCCTACCGCAGCCTTGCTGCCTGCCCGACCATGACAGCCCCGAACGCGCTCAGCGCCATCGAACTCCTGCAAAGCCAGTCGCTCGCGATGATCGTCCAGGACATGCTCGAGCGCGCGATCGTCTCCGGCGAATACGCACCTGGCGAGAAGCTCAACGAAGTCGAGATCGCGACCCGGCTGAACGTGTCGCGCGGCCCCGTGCGCGAAGCGTTCCGGGCGCTCGAGCAGGCCGGCCTGCTGCGTAACGAGAAGAACCGCGGCGTGACGGTGCGCGTCGTGCCGCTGCGCGAGGCCGAGGAGATCTACGAAGTGCGCGCGATGCTCGACGAGTCGGTCGCGCGCGCGCTCGCGAAGCGCATCTCGCCCGACACGCTGAAGGTGCTGAAGGGCATCATCCAGTCGATGAAGGACGCCGCGAAGTCCCACGACGTCACGCGCTATACGGAGCTGAACGTGCAGTTCCACGACGCGATGGTCGTCGGCGTCGGCAATACGCACCTCACCGATACCTACCGCCGGCTGGTGCGCCAGCTCGGGCTGCTGCGCCAGGCCGCGATCGAGGCCGAGGAAGACGCGATCGCGGTGTCCGCCGCCGAGCACGACAAGATCGTGCAGGCGCTCGCGCGGGGCGACGAGGAGCAGGCAGTCGCGCTGGTGCGCGAGCACGTTTCGCATGGCCTTGCGCGGATGCGCCGTACGCACGAACAGGGGCTGCCCGCGACGGGCAAGGCGGCGCGGGAGAAGGCCGGCGCGTGAGTGGGGGCGGTGCGCGTCATCGCACATTGATGACGAAAGAGCGTTGACCGGGCGCTCACCGCCTTCCGTTCTTGCATGGCGAGTTTCGGCTGGCTTGCTTGCCGCATCGGACAGGCGTAGCTCCGGTCGAAATCGAGGGCGCGCGGGCTGAATGCAAGGATCGCCGGCAGGCGATCATTTGCCGCGTCGTTTATCAAAGGCATCGTCCAGAACCCAGCCCGTGCCGGATTCGCAGTGCACTTGTGTGTATGCGTAAATTTTGGCAACACGATCCGTCAATGGAACGCAGGATTCACCTTTCCTGACCGTCGTTTGGCTCGGCAAACGCAGGCATGTTCTGAAGCGCTGTCCACTTCTCGTCTTTATATTTCGAGCACGCACCGGTCGTCATGGTGAGTGCGGCGAATAACAGAAGGCGCATCATTTTTTGGGATATCGTCGGATTCCAATCAGGCGTTTCGAGTGGCGCAGGCGGCGCGTGCCCATCGCGTCGGCGGCCTCGTAGAGCCGGCCGTCGGCCAGCGACAGCGCGGTGACGAGGATCATCAGCACGTGCGGGAATGACGCGGACACCCTGCTCAGCACGATGCCCGGCAGCCCGTAGATCGAATGGCCGTGCAGCAGCGGCTTCAGCAGCCCCGCGTTGCCGAACCGGTAGATGAACAACGTCGCGGACAACAGCGTCGGCGCGAGCAGCGGCAAGAGCGCGATCGGGCGCGCGGCGTTCTTCAGCGGCATGTACGAGCGCGTCAGCGCATACGCGAACGTGAACATGAACGCCATCGGCACGACGATCATCGTGACGAGCGCGCCGACCGTCAGCGAATGCAGCATCGAGCGCAGCACGCCGCTGTCCTCGAGGTAATCGACGAAGTTGTGCGCGCCGACGAATCGCCCGTCGGCATCGACGAAGCATTTCTGCACGACGAGCGCGAGCGGCAGGAGCAGGAACAGCGACATCAGCGTGGCCAGCGCGAGACGGGCCGCGCCCGCCGGCCATGCATCCAAACGCCTGTTTACCGGCACTTCGTTCATCTTCAGACCCCTTGACAGTGGCGCCGCGGCACACGGCGGATGACTGGAGGCCAGCCCTCTTGCCGCTCCGCTGTTTTGCTTTCTGTCGTCTGCATGTTGTTGACAATCAACGGATCATCAATTTTAATGTCGAGCATGGAAGGCACCTCCCTTCGGCGCGGCGCGGGCGCCGACGGCTCTACCCTTCGAACCGAAAGGAATGAACGTCATGACTGAAACGCCTGTATCCGTGGAAGTGAACGGCCGCCGCTACAACTGGATGCGCCGGCCGGTGGTGGTCGTGTGCGTCGACGGCTGCGCATACGAATACCTGGAGGAAGCCGCCGGGGCCGGCGTCGCGCCGTTCCTGCGCACGCTGCTGAAACCGGGCACGGCGCTCAAGGGCGAGTGCGTGGTGCCGAGCTTCACGAACCCGAACAACCTGTCGATCGTGACGGGCGTGCCGCCGGCGGTGCATGGGATAAGCGGCAACTATTTCTACGATCGCGACACCGGCGCCGAGGTGCTGATGAACGATCCGAAGTACCTGGTCGCCCCCACCGTGCTCGCGGCCTTCGCCGAGCAGGGGGCGCGCGTCGCGGTCGTCACCGCGAAGGACAAGCTGCGCCGCCTCCTCGGCAAGGGGCTGAAGGGCATCTGCTTCTCGTCGGAAAAGGCCGACGAGGCGACCGTCGAGGAAAACGGCATCGACAACGTGCTCGAGCTGGTCGGCAAGCCCGTGCCGAGCGTGTACAGCGCGGACCTGTCGGAATTCGTGTTCGCGGCCGGCGTGCGCCTGCTCGAGACGCGCCCGATCGACCTGATGTACCTGTCGACCACCGACTACGTGCAGCACAAGTGCGCGCCCGGCACGGAAGGCGCAAACGCGTTCTACGCGATGATGGACACGTACCTGCAGCGCCTCGACGAACTCGGCGCGATCGTCGCGATCACGGCCGACCACGGGATGAACGCGAAGCACGACGACGAAACCGGCGAGCCGAACGTGATCTACCTGCAGGAGCTGTTCGACGAATGGCTCGGTCACGACGCGGCGCGCGTGATCCTGCCGATCACCGATCCGTACGTCGTGCATCACGGCGCGCTCGGCTCGTTCGCGACCGTCTACGTGCCGGCGTCGGCCGATGCCGAGGCGCTGCGCGCGCGGCTCGCCGCGGTCGACGGCATCGAGGTCGTGCTGACGGGCGCCGAGGGCTGCGCGCGCTTCGAGCTGCCGCCCGCGCGCATGGGCGACCTGATCGTGATCTCGAAGCAGGACGTCGTGCTCGGCACGCGCCGCATCAAGCACGACCTGTCGGGCCTCGACGTGCCGCTGCGTTCGCACGGCGGGATCTCCGAGCAGATCGTGCCGCTGATCTTCAGCAAGCCGGTCGCCGGCGACGTCACGGGCCGTGCGCGGCTGCGCAACTTCGACATCATCGACATCGCGCTCAACCATCTGCAGTGATGCATACGCATCCGCAAGGGGACACACTCATGAACGCCATTGCAGCATCGACGGACGTCCGCGAGATTCGTCGCGAAGCACTGCGAATCGACGGCGAACGGATTCATCGGGACGCGGTGATCGAAGTGCGCAACCCGTACGACGGTGTGCTGGTCGGCACCGTGCCGAAGGCGACGCTCGACGACGTGCGGCGCGCGTTCGCGGCCGCGCGTGCATACCGGCCGGCGCTCACGCGTCACGATCGCGCGGCGATCCTGCGCCGCGCGGCCGACATCGTGCGTGCGCGCACGGCGGAGATCGCGGCCCTTATCACCGCCGAGGCCGGGTTGTGCATCAAGGATTCGACGTACGAGGCGGGCCGCGTGGCCGACGTGCTGACGTTCGGCGCCGGCGAAGTGCTGAAGGACGACGGGCAGATCTTCTCGTGCGACCTGACCCCGCACGGCAAGAAGCGCCGCGTGTACACGCAGCGCGATCCGCTGCTCGGCGTGATTTCGGCGATCACGCCCTTCAACCACCCGATGAACCAGGTTGCGCACAAGATCGTGCCGTCGATCGCGACCAACAACCGGATCGTCGTGAAGCCGTCCGAGAAGGTGCCGCTGTCGTGCTACCTGTTCGCGGACATCCTGTACGAAGCGGGCCTGCCGCCGCAGATGCTGCAGGTGCTCACCGGCGACCCGAAGGAGATCGCCGACGAACTGATCACGAACCCGGCGATCGACCTCATCACGTTCACGGGCGGCGTGTCGATCGGCAAATCGATCGCGGCGCGGATGGGTTACCGGCGCGCGGTGCTCGAACTCGGCGGCAACGATCCGATCATCGTGATGGAAGACGCCGATCTCGACGAAGCGAGCACGCTAGCGGTGTCGGGTTCGTACAGGAACTCGGGGCAGCGCTGCACCGCGATCAAGCGGATGCTCGTGCACGAGTCGGTGGCCGATCGCTTCACCGGGCTGGTCGTCGAAAAAACGCGTGCGTGGTCGTACGGCAATCCGGCCGATCCGTCGGTGGACATGGGCACGGTGATCGACGAAGCGGCCGCGAAGTTCTGCGAGCAGCAGGTGAACGACGCGATCGCGCGCGGGGCGCGGCTGCTGGTCGGCAACGTTCGCGACGGCGCGCTGTATTCGCCGACGGTGATCGATCGCGTGACGCCCGACATGCCGCTCGTGAAATACGAAACCTTCGGGCCCGTGTCGCCGATCATGCGTTTCCGCGACATCGACGAAGCGATCAGGATGTCGAACAGCACCGACTATGCGCTGTCGTCGTCGGTGTGCACGAACCGCTTCGATCACATCACGCGCTTCATCACCGAGCTGGAAGTCGGCAGCGTGAACGTGCGTGAAGTGCCGGGCTACCGGCTCGAACTGACGCCGTTCGGCGGCGTGAAGGACTCGGGGCTGGGGTACAAGGAAGGCGTGCAGGAAGCGATGAAGAGCTTCACGAACACGAAGACGTATTCGCTGCCGTGGTGAGCGGTGTGTAAGCCGCGCGCACCGGTTTCGCGGCCGGTGCGCGCGTCGATCGGTGCGTTGAGCGGCGCGTTGATCGACGCGTTATTCGATCGGCTCATATCGATAGCCGATTTGCGTTTTTGCCGTGCCTCGACGCGTCGGTAGAATTCGCGGACTTCTCGAACGGCACGCGCGTGCCGCGGGATCATTCCCTCCAATCATTCGGGGTCCGCACCATGAAAATCCTTCGCTCCATCCTGGTCGTCGCCATGCTGCAGGCCGTTTCGGTCACGAGCGCACTGGCGGCCGACGACCTGTCTCAGATCAAGTCGTCCGGCGTGTTCCGGGTCGGTACCGAAGGGACGTACGCGCCGTTCACGTACCACGACGAGACCGGCAAGCTGACGGGCTTCGACGTCGACATCGCGACCGCGATCGCGCAGCGTCTCGGCGTGAAGCCGCAGTTCGTCGAAGGCAAGTGGGACGGGTTGATCGCGGGTCTCGACGTGAACCGCTACGATGCGGTCGTCAACGAAGTGTCGATCACCGACGCGCGCAAGGCGAAATACGATTTCTCCACGCCGTACATCACGTCGCGCGCGGTGCTGATCGTGCGCGCGGACAACACGACGATCCGCTCGTTCGACGACCTGAAGGGCAAGAAGTCCGCGAACACGCTCACTAGCAATTTCGGCAAGCTCGCGGCCGCGCATGGCGCGGACGTCGTGCCGGTGCAGGGCTTCAACGAATCGATCGACCTGCTGAGCTCGGGGCGCGTCGACGCGACGATCAACGATTCGCTGTCGTACCTCGATTTCCGCAAGCACAAGCCGGACGCGAAACTGAAGATCGCGGCGACCGACGCGGGCGGCGCCAGCGATGCATCGGGCGTGCTGCTGCGCAAGGGCAGCCCCGCGCTGGTGGCCGCGATCGACAAGGCGCTCGCGGACATCAAGGCCGACGGCACCTACGCGAAGATCTCGCAGAAGTATTTCGGCCGCGACGTGTCGCAGCCGTGACGCGAGGCTGAACGATGCCGGCCTGGCTTCACCTGATGGCGGAATCGCTGAAGCCCCTGCTCGTCGCGGGGCTCGTGTTCACGGTTCCGCTCACGCTCGCGTCGTTCGCGATCGGTCTGTTGCTCGCGTTCGGCGCGGCGCTCGTGCGGCTGTTCGGGCCGCGCTGGGCGCAGGCCGTCGTGCGGTTCTACATCTGGCTGTTTCGCGGCTCGCCGCTGCTCGTGCAGCTGTTCGTGATCTTCTACGGCTTGCCGAGCGTCGGCATCGTGCTCGATCCGCTGACGGCCGCCGTGATCGGCTTCTCGCTGAACGTCGGCGCGTACAACGCGGAGGTGATCCGCGGCGTGATCGAATCGATTCCGAAGGGGCAGTGGGAGGCCGCGTACTCGATGGCGATGACGCGCCCGCAGGCGCTGCGCCGCGCGATCCTGCCGCAGGCCGCGCGCGTCGCGCTGCCGGCTTTGTCGAATTCGTTCATTTCGCTGGTGAAGGACACGTCGCTCGCGGCCGTGCTGACCGTGCCGGAGATCTTCCAGGCCGCTCAGCGGATCGCGGCCGTGACCTACGAACCGATGATCCTCTATACGGAAGCCGCGCTGATCTATCTGCTGCTCAGTTCGGTGCTGTCCACGCTGCAGCGTCGCCTCGAAACCCGCTTCGGCCGTCACGCGCTGTTCCAGGCGGAGTTGCGATGATCCGGCTCGAACGCATCGACAAGTCGTTCGGCACGCAGCGCGTGTTGCACGGGATCGACCTCGCCTTGCAGCCCGGCAGCGTGACGGCGCTGATCGGGCCGTCCGGCAGCGGCAAGAGCACGCTGCTGCGTTGCGTGAACCTGCTCGAAGTACCCGAGGCAGGTGCGCTGACGGTCGGCGACGCCCGCATCGACTTCTCGCCGACGCACCGGCCGGCGCGCGACGCCGTGTTCGCGGTGCGCCGCCAGACCGGCATGGTGTTCCAGAACTTTCAGCTGTTTCCGCACCTGAGCGTCGTGCAGAACGTGATGGAAGGGCTCGTCACCGTGCAGCGCTGGCCGCGCGAACGGGCCCGCGAACGCGCGCTCGCGCTGCTCGAGAAGGTCGGTATCGCGAACAAGGCCGACGCGTGGCCCGGCACGCTGTCGGGCGGCCAGCAGCAACGCGTCGCGATCGCACGTGCGCTTGCGCCGTCGCCGCAGGTGCTGCTGTGCGACGAGCCGACGTCGGCACTCGATCCGGAGCTGTCCGTCGAAGTCGTCGAGGTGCTGCGCCAGCTCGCGCGCGAAGGCACGACGATGCTGATGGCGACGCACGACCTGCGCCTGGCCGCGTCGATCGCGCACGACGCGGTGTTTCTCGCGGAAGGGCGCGTGGTCGAGGCCGGTGCATCGCGTGACCTGTTCGGCGACCCGCGCGATCCGCGCACCGCGAAGTTCATCTCGACGCTCGCGCAGGGCGTGCCGGTGTTCTGACGCGGCACGCGACAAGCGACACGCGGTACAGGCGGCGTCAACCTTTCCCTGACTGGTCGAGTACCGCCGCGACGATCGCTTCCGGCGCATCTTCCTGCACCAGGTGGCCCGCTCGCGGCACCTTGATCAGCTGGCCGCCGGCGATGCGATCGGCCAGCGCCTGCCCCTGTTCGAGCGGAATCCACGCGTCGTCCTCGCCCCATACGATGCGCACCGGAAAGTCCGGTGGCGCATAACGGGCCTCGGCTTCCTCGATGTAGTGCTGGCGCATCTGCGCGATCTGGCGATAGAACGCGGCCTGGCCGGCGGGCGTGAGCCACGGCGCGCGGTAGATCGACAGCGCCTCGTCGCTCAGCGGCCGGGCGACGGCGTTGCCGAGATAGGCCGACACAAGTGCGTGATGCGCATACGCGGGCAATCCGGTGAAGGCAGCTTCGTGCTGCGCGACGTGGCGCACGAACGGCGAACCCTGCGGCGCAATCGCGACCGGGTTCACGAGCGTGAGATCCGCGTAGGCGACGCCGTCGAGGAAGTGCGCGCGCAGCACGGTGGCGCCGCCGTAGTCATGCGCGAGCACGCGCGGTCGCGAAATGTTCCATGCGTCGAGCATCGCGCCGAACAGCGCGTTCTGGCGGCCGAGCGACACGTCCGCATCCGGCATGTCGGATTGACCGTAGCCGAGCAGGTCGTAGAAGAACACGCGATGACGGCGCGCGAGCCACGGTGCGATCCGCCGCCACACCTGCGACGAAAACGGCGTGCCGTGCACGAGCACGAGCGGCGGGCCTTCGCCGAACGTTCCCCAGGCAATCCGGTGGCCTTCGAAAATGAAGCGGTTGGCGAGTTCGAGCATCGGCATCTCCGTGCTAACCTATTTTGGTTGTTAACAGGTTACTCCGGATCGTCCGGGTGTGAAACCGATAGGTGAAAATAAATGGTTACTCGACACGAACCCGTGCGACATGCGCATGAATGGGGGGCAGCCGATTTTGTCGGCGGCCATCCGGCGCTCGACTTCCTCAACACGGTGGCCGACACGGGCAAGACGCGCGACGCGGACAAGTTCGTCGACTGGCCGGCCGTGCATGCGTGGGCGGAGCGATCGGGGTTGCTGGCGCCGGCCGATCTGGCGCGGCTTCTGCGTCATGCGCGGCAGGACGACGCCGACGCACTGGTCGCGCTGCATCGCTTTCGCGAGGAGGCCTACACCGCGATCGCACACCTGACGGCCGGCAGTGGCGGCACTGCCGGCGCGCGCGCGGCGGGCCGGCTCGCCGTTGCGATCCGCGAGGCGATCGGGCGCAGCGCGTTCGATGCGGTCGACGGCCGGTTCGCGTGGCGGCCCGACGCGCGCGTCGCGTCGCGCTGGGTCGACGCGGCCGCACTCGGGTTCGAGCATCTGCTGCGCAGCGACGATTTTGCGCGCGTGCGCCAGTGCGGCCGTTGCACGTGGTTCTTCGTCGATCGCGGGCGCGGCGTCGGGCGGCGCTGGTGCGACATGCGCACCTGCGGGAACCGCGCGAAAGTGGAGGCGTTCAGGGAGCGGTGACGCGCGCGCCGAGCCGGTCGTCGTGCCGCGCGGTGCGCGGGCGGCACGCGAACGTCATGGCGCGGCTTCGTGCGGCGGATGTTCCGGCCACAGCGTCGCGGCGATGAACAGCCCGGCCGCGAGGAACGGCGCGCCGATCGCGAACAGGATGGCCGTGAGGCCCCAGTGATCCCAGAAGCGGTCGACCACCGCGCGCTCGGGTGTGACGGGGTCGTACAGCACGTTGACCGCTTCGCCTTCGTGCAGGCCCGGATGCGACGACGCCGAACCCTGCGCGAACTTGATCTGGCGTCCGCTGTCGGTCGTGAACGCGACGATCGCCGAATACAGCGACGTGCGCGCGCGGGGCGAGTGCGCGTTTTTCGCGATCTCGACGACATGGCCGGTGGAACGCGCATAGTGGTGGATGACCTGCCACTGGCGCAGGCCGGCTGCACCGGCGCCGGCGATGAAGCCCGTGCCGATCGCGATCGGAATCAGCACGATCGCGATATCCCAGCGGCTGCGCACGTGCTTGCGGGCGCGGCGGGCCGGCGGCGGGGCGGACGACCGGCGGCGGCGCTCACCGGCGATCAGCAGGCCGCCGATCGCGAACGACGCGATGGCGAGCAGCGCCGGCACGATCGCCGGAAACCAGCGTTGCGCGAAATCGTCGATCAGCGCGGGGCGTTCGGGGTGGCCGGGGTCGAGCCATACCTCGACGTTCTCGCCGATGTCGTAGGCGGGGACGGTCGATGCGGTATTGCCGGCCACTTCGCGGCGCTGGCCGTCGTTCGCGAGGTACGCGACGATCGGCCGGTACGCGCGCATCGCGTCGCTGTCCTGCACGATGCGCACGACCGTGCCCGGTGCGCGGACCAGCTGGCCGGTCGCCTGCCCGGCCGTCACGGCGAGCATGCCGGCCAGGACGAGCAGCACGACGCCGAGCGCCATCGCGACGAGTGCGTCCCTACCCGGCATGACCGGATCCGGTTCTTCGTGCTTCGCACTGCGGATTCCGGCCTGATCGGGGGGATGGCGTGACCCGCCGAACCGGCCGATATCGGCGCAACCAGGCCCTCTGAATGGTCGCGTCCCGTTCACATGCTTCCATGTCTGACGTCCCATGCTCTCTCAGTGCCGACGGGCGAATGACAGTGCCTGCGCCGGTCGTGTGATATTTGTCGGACGATTCTAGCGGAAACGATGCGGAAGATGGGTGCGCTCGCGTACCGCGAGGGGCGCGCAACGCGAAGCGAGGCGGCGTAAATGAACAACGGCAGGAAAGCGGCGTAAACGGAAAAGGCCGGTCAGCTTGCGCTGACCGGCCTTTGAAATTCCTGGTGGGGCGTGAGTGACTCGAACACTCGACCTACGGATTAAGAGTCCGCTGCTCTACCAACTGAGCTAACGCCCCCAACAGAAGAAAGATTATGCACGAGCATTTCAGGCTTGGCAAGTCCTTTCTGCAAATTTCCTGAGAATATTTCGTCACGACAACGGTGGCTGCCGGCCCGATAACGAGCGATCGCAGTTTTCGTGCTCCCGGTATGATGACGCCACACGTGTTGCGCGGCGGTCGCGCAACGCTTTCTGGGCTTTCGAAGATGGACGAAAACGCAGTCCGCGAATTGCTGGACCGCCTGCTGGCCCCCTGGGTCCGCTCGCTCGGTCTGGTCCCCGTGTCGATCGGCGACGACAGCGTCACGCTGCGCCTGCCGTTTTCCGGCGAATTCCGCCATTCGGGCGGTGTGATCTGCGGCCAGGTGTTCACTGCGGCCGCCGATACCGCGATGGTGGTCGCGATCTCGGCCGCGCTCGGCGAGTTCCGGCCGATGACGACCGTGTCGTTGAACACGAACTTCATGCGTCCCGTGCGCAAGGGCGACGTGCTCGTCACCGCGCGCGTGCTGCGGATGGGTCGCAATCTCGTATTCGGCGAAGTCGAGCTGTTCGACGAAGACGGCAAGATGGCCGTTCACGCGACGTCGACCTACGCGCTCGTCAGCTGAGCGGCGCGATGTTCGACCAGATCGTCTTTGCGGGCGGCGGCAATCGCTGCTGGTGGCAGGCCGGCTTCTGGGACGTCGCACAGCCGGCGCTCGGCCTGCGCCCGCGCGTGATCACCGGTATCTCGGCCGGCGCGGCAACCGCCTGCATGCTGTATACACGCGACGCCGCCTGGGTGATGCGCTATTACGAAGAGGCGCTGCGCCACAACCGGAAGAACGCGTACTGGGGCAACCTGTTCGGGCGCGAGCCCGTGTTTCCGCATTACCGGATTTATCGTCAGGCGCTGCTCGACATCTACGGCGAACCGTTCGCGAAGCTTGCCGCGGCGCCGGAGATCCGCATCGGCGTGTCGCATGTGCCGCGCTGGCTCGGTGCGCGCAGCGCAGTCGCCGCCGGTCTCGTCGCGTACAACATCGAGAAGTACGTGCGCAAGACGCTGCACCCGACGCTCGGGCGCACGCTCGGCTTTCGGCCCGAATTCGTACGTGCGCAGGCCTGCACGCAAGTCGAGGAACTCGCCGACCTGATCCTGCAGTCGTCCTGCACGCCGCCGTTCACGCCGGTGTTGCGCCGCGGCGGCCGGCCGGTGCTCGACGGCGGGATGGTCGACAACGTGCCGGTCGACGCGCTCGACCCGACGCCGGGCGACGTGCTGGTGCTCGTCACGCGGCTGTATCCGCGCCCGCAGATGTTCACGGTCGCGCATGGCGAGCAGCGTCGGCTGTACGTCCAGCCCTCGAGCAAGGTGCCGATTTCGAGTTGGGATTACACGAGCCCGTCGCAGATGCGGCATGCGTACGATCTCGGTCGGCGCGACGGCGAGCATTTCCTCACGCGCGTCGACGCGATGACGGGCGGCCGCGTGGCCGCCTGACGATCGGGAACGGAGGTGCGGGGCCGCGCGGCGTGCGCAGCCCGCGCGGTCAGCGCTTGCGGATCGGCGTCAGCGCTTCCGGGTTGGCAACGCTCGACATGTCGCCGTCGTCGAACGCGAGGATGTTGCGGAACGCCGCGCTGAAGTAGAGCTCGTAGCTTTCGCGCTCGACATAGCCGATGTGCGGCGTGCAGATCACGTTTTCCATTCGCAGCAGGCTGTAGCCCTGCAGGATCGGCTCGCTCTCGAACACGTCGATCGCGACCATCCCCGGACGGTTGTGCGACAGCGCGTTGACCAGTGCGTTTTCCTCGAGCAGTTCGGCGCGGCTCGTGTTGACGAGCAGCGACGTCGGCTTCATCCGCATCAGGTCTTCCTGCTTCACGATCCCGCGCGTGTCGTCATGCATGCGCAGGTGCAGCGACAGCACGTCGCTCTGCTCGAACAGCGCTTCGCGGCTTTCGGCGGCCGTATAGCCGTCGGCGCGCGCGGCCTCGAGCGAATGCTCGCGGCCCCAGATCAGCACGTTCATCCCGAACGCCTTGCCGTAGCCGGCGACGAGCCGGCCGATCTTGCCGTAGCCCCAGATGCCGAGCGTCTGGCCGCGCAGCACCTGGCCGAGGCCGAAGTTCGGCGGCATGGCCGACGTCTTCAGTCCCGACTGCTGCCAGGCGCCCTGCTTCAGGTTCGCGACGTACTGAGGAATGCGGCGCTGGGCGGCCATCACGAGCGCCCAGGTCAGCTCGGCGGGGGCGACCGGCGAGCCCGTGCCTTCGAGCACCGCGATGCCGCGATCGGTACAGGCTTCGAGATCGATGTGGCTCGACACGCGGCCGGTCTGGCTGATCATGCGCAGGTTCGGCAGCTTCGCGAGCAGTTGCGACGAAATCGGGGTCCGTTCGCGAATCAGCACGAGCGCCTCGACTTCCGCCAGACGGCTGGCGAGTTGTCCCAATCCGCGCACCGTATTGTTGAAGACCTTCACGTCGTGGCCGGCAAGCATCTCGAAGCAGTTCAGCTTGCGGACGGCGTCCTGGTAGTCGTCGAGGATGGCAATTTTCATGATGAGCGGGTGTCGCGCGTTGAAAGCGGCGGTGGCGGCGGCGCACCTCGCGCACCCGTCCCGCCCGGCCGGGGCCGACATGATGCTATGTCAGCCGCCTTCGTGGTGTCTTTTTAACAGGTTGTTACGCTCCGCCGCAATTGGCGGCGGCCTGACCCGGCGCCGCTCGCGGGAAGGGCAGATGGGTGCGCTGTTGTGTCGCATCAAATACGTCCTTCCTGATTCGGCCGCTTACACGACGAGGTTCACCCAATTGTTGTCCCAATCGGAATAATTGGATCAACTATCCGCAGAGGGCGAGGATTTTTGACTATTTTTATCGTCAACCGGGGCCTTGTTGAGCAACTCTGCATCATTTCCGCTGTCGTAGGAGAATTACGCATTTGCTTCATCTTTTTGAAGTTGTAACAGCGGCAGGAGTCGTTTATGGATCATTTGCAGTCGATGCGCGTGTTCGTCAAGGTTGCAGATCTCGGCAGTTTCGCGCGGGCCGCGAGTGCAATGGATATCTCCAACGCGGTCGCGACGCGTCACGTCGCCGATCTGGAGGGCAGGCTCGGCACGCGTTTGCTGAACCGCACCACGCGCAGCCTTTCCCTGACGGAGTCAGGCCAGGTCTATCTGGAGCGTGCCCGCCAGATCCTCGATGAGCTGGAAGACGTCGAGCAGATGGTCGTCGCGCGCAATCACGAGCCGGTCGGCACGCTGCGCATCGTCGCGCCGGTCGTGTTCGGCCTGCATAACCTCGCGCCCGTGTTGCAGTCGTACACGGAGAATTTCCCGAAAGTGGTGCCGGATCTCACGCTGGTCGACCGGCAGGTCGATCTGGTCGAGGAAGGTTTCGATGTCGGCATCGTCGTCACGCGCCAGATGCGCAGCGCGAGCATCGTCACGCGGCGCCTGACCACCGGCTGCATGACCGTGTGCGCGACGCCGAGCTATCTGGAGAAGCACGGCGTGCCGACCCATCCGGAGCATCTCGCCGAGCATCCGAGCCTGAGCCTGCCGACCGAATACTGGGGCGACGAGCGTGTGTTCACGGGGCAGGACGGCGAAGTGCGTGTGCGCCCGACCAACGTGATTGTCGCGAACAACACCGCGATGCTGCGCCAGTTCGCGCTGCTCGGGATGGGTGTCGCGATCCTGCCGAGTTACCTGATCGGCAGCGACATCGCGCGCGGTGCGCTCGTGCGGTTGCTGCCGGATTTCCGGCTGCCGCAGGTCGAGATCAACATCGCTTACCCGAGCCGGCGCCATCTGCCCGCGAAGGTGCGCACGTTCATCGACCACCTCGTCGAGCATTTCAGCCACGCGACCGACGCGACGATGGGTGAGCAGTGGGCCGCGCAGAGCTCCGCGCTCGCGCCGATCGGTGTCGAGACGCGTGCCGAGCAACCGGAATCGGCCGACCCGAACCTGTCGCCGCGCCTGCCGCGTTCGCCGCGCACGCGCGTCGCGGCGCCGTCGCCGCTGTAACGGCGCGACGGCCCGGGCGACCGGGCGTCGGTTACCGCCGGCACAAAGAAAAAACGCGGATCGAGCAGTCGATCCGCGTTTTTTTATAGCTGCCTGCCGAAGCAGGACGCGCCGGGAGAAAGCCCGTCCCGGCGTCCAGGCTGTTACGAGCCCGTCTTGCGGGCCGTCGTCTTGCGAGCCGCCGTCTTGGTGGCTGCAGTCTTCGCGGCGGTCTTGCGAGCCGGTGCCGGTTTCTCTTCTGCACCTTCCGTCACGGTTTCGGCATCCTTCGTCGCCGATTTCGCAGTCTTCTTCGCGGCGGCAGCCTTCGGTTCCTTCTTCTCGAACTCGAAGCCGATCTTGCCGTCCGGCTGCTTCACGAGGAACGCCTTGAAGTTGCGGCCGGTGCGCGACGACTTGAAGTTCGGCAGCAGATCCGTGCGGCCGTCGGCCAACAGCTTGCCCATCTGCTCGCGCGTGATTTCCTGCTGCAGGATCACCTTGCCCGAGCGGAAGTCGCACGTCTTCGGGTTGGCCACCGAGTGCTCGCACACGTAGCTCATCCCGTGCTCGAACACGCGGCCCTTGCACTTCGGGCACGCGCCGACCGGCTCCTGCGTGGAGAAGTCGGGCGCCTCGCCTTCCTCGCCGCCCGTATCCTGGCCGAAATCGAACTCGAGCTTGTAGTTCTTCGTCTCGTCGTCGAACGAGAGCTTCAGGATCGCCGAGAACGGGCGGCCCATCTTGCTGCGGAATCCGGAAAGCGGACCGATCGTCTTTTCCCGCAGCAGCTCCTCGACTTCCGCAATCTCGAACTGCCGGCTGCCCGGAATCTTCGAGATCGAGAACTCGCACTTCGTGCACGCGAAGCGGCGGTAGTTTTCCTTCACCTGGCCGCCGCAGTTCGGACACGGCGTCTCGAGCGTCGCGTAATCGCCGGGGATCGTGTCGGAATCGTATTCCTTCGCGCGCTTGACGATCTGCTGCGTCATGCGGGCGATTTCCTGCATGAAGGCGTCGCGTCCGAGGTTGCCGCGCTCCATCTGCGACAGCTTGTATTCCCATTCGCCGGTGAGCTCCGGCGCGGTCAGTTCCTTCACGCCGAGCCCGCGCAGCAGCGTCATCAACTGGAACGCCTTCGCGGTCGGGATCAGTTCGCGGCCTTCACGCACGAGGTACTTTTCGCCGAGCAGGCCTTCGATGATCGCCGCACGCGTGGCCGGCGTGCCGAGGCCCTTCGCGGCCATGGCTTCGCGCAGTTCGTCGTCCTCGACGAGCTTGCCCGCGCCTTCCATTGCGGACAGCAGTGTCGCTTCCGAATAGCGTGCGGGCGGCTTCGTGACGAGCGCGACGGCGGCGATTTCGTCCGTCTTCACCTTCTCGTCCTTCTGCACCGGCACGAGGTTCGCATCCGCGCCTTCGGCGTCGCGGCCGTACACCTGCAGCCAGCCCGGCTCGACGAGCACCTTGCCTTCGGTCTTGAAGTGATGGCCGGCGACTTCGGTGATCCGCGTCGTGACACGGAATTCGGCGGCCGGGAAGAACACGGCGAGGAAGCGCTTCACGACCATGTCGTACAGCTTCTGTTCCGGCTCGGACAGCGACTTCGGTGCCTGCAGCGTCGGGATGATTGCGAAGTGGTCGCTGATCTTCGAGTTGTCGAAGATGCGCTTGTTCGGCTTCACCCAGCCCTTGTCGAGCACCTGCTTCGCATGCGGCAGGTAGTTGTGGCTCTCCTTGAGCATCTCGAGCGTGGACTGGACCGTCGACAGATAATCTTCCGGCAGCGCGCGCGCGTCGGTACGCGGGTAGGTCAGCACCTTGTGCTTTTCATACAGCGCCTGCGCGAGACCGAGCGTGTTCTTCGCGGAGAAGCCGAAACGGCTGTTCGCTTCGCGCTGCAGGCTCGTCAGGTCGAACAGCAGCGGCGACAGTTGTGTCGACGGCTTCGATTCCTCCGAGACCGTGCCGACCTGGTCGCGGCACGCGGCGACGATCGTTTCGGCGGCCGGCAGGCTCCACAGGCGGGAGTCGCGCTTTTCCGGATCGAATTCATCGCGCTTGAATTTCGGGTCGAACCACTTGCCTTCGTAGAAGCCGCCCGCGCACGCGAATTCCGCCTTCACTTCCCAGTAGTCGCGCGGGATGAAGCGGCGGATTTTCTCTTCGCGTTCGACGACGATCGACAGCGTTGGCGTCTGAACGCGGCCAACTGTCGTCAGGAAGAAGCCGCCGCCCTTGCTGTTGAACGCGGTCATCGCGCGGGTGCCGTTGATCCCGACGAGCCAGTCGGCTTCCGAGCGGCAGCGTGCGGCGTCGGCGAGCGGTTGCATGTCGGTGTCGCTGCGCAGGTTCGCGAAGCCGTCGCGGATCGCCTGCGGGGTCATCGACTGCAGCCACAGGCGCTGGACCGGCTGCTTCGCCTTCGCGTGCTGCGCGATCAGACGGAAAATCAGCTCGCCCTCGCGCCCCGCGTCACATGCGTTGATCAGGCGGTCGACGTCCTTGCGCTTCATCAGCTTCGTGAGCACCTTGAGGCGCGACTCGCTTTTTGCGATCGGGTTCAGGTCGAAATGCGGGGGGATAACGGGCAGATGCGCGAAGCTCCATTTCCCGCGCTTGACCTCGTACTCTTCCGGGGCGGCGATTTCCAGCAAGTGGCCGACAGCGGACGAAAGGACGAAATCGTCGCTCTCGTAATACTCGTCATGCTTGGTAAAGCCGCCCAAAGCGCGTGCGATGTCGTTCGCGACAGAAGGCTTTTCCGCAATGATCAGTGCTTTGGACATGACAGGTGTGTGTTGGTAGACCGGGTTCGCCGGTTGTGGGTCCCTTTAACGACCGCTTTATAGCACACGCCGACGCGACGGCGGCTCGGCGTGCAAAAAGCGGCTCATCATAGAGGGGGCCTGCAACGGCGGCAAGCGCCCGGCGCGGCGGCGCGCGCAAACGGGCGCAAAACCACCGGGCCGGCTCGTGAATTCAGGCTTCGACGGTCAGGACGTTGCGCAATTTCGGTGCGTGCGGCGCACCGGGTACCGCACTCAGGTCGGACAGCATCCGCTCGACGATTGCCGCATGCGGCAGCACCGTGCCGAAGAAACGTGCGGTGTGGGTATCTTCGATCAGGATCGTCGGGAAGTTCTCGACGTCGAGATCGTCGAGCTGGTCGGCATGCGTTTCGATGTCGATCCAGGCGAAGCAGGCGTCCGGATGCGCGTCGGCGAGCTGGTCGAAGGCCGTCCGGTAGTCGCGGCACGTGCCGCACCACTCGGCGCACAGGCAGGCGACGAGCAACGTGCCGGGATCGGCGAGGCGCTCGGCGATCCGATCCGCATCGGTGTCGAGGTTCAGCGCGGGCATGGATTTCCTTGGATATCATCGGCGGCGTGGCCGCCCCTATGCGGGGGAATGTAGCACGCCGTGCGCGGCCGGGGTGGGCGCTGCGTCAACGCGCGCGAAGCGTCCGCCGGGGACGCTCGCGACGCGACCGGCCAGCTCGAGCGCGAGCAGCGCGCCGTGCAGCACGTCGTCGGCCAGGCCGCTGTGTTCGGCAAGCCATTCGTAGGTGACGGGGCCGTATCCCAGTGCGGCGAGTACGGCCTGTTCGGACGGGCTGTGGGGTCGCGCTGGCGATGCTTCGATTCGCGCCGGCGGGCCGGTTGCAACGAGCGGATCGGCCTGCGCGACGCTAGCGGCCTCGGTTCCGCGGAGGTTGGCGGCGCTGGCGAGCTGATTTCCGGTGCACGATGCATCGCCCGTCGCGCGAACCGCCGGTTCGCCCAGCCCGTACTCCTCGAGCACGTCGAGCGGCGCCGCCGTCAGCTTCGCGCCGTCGCGGATCAGTGCGTGGCAGCCCTGCGCGAGCGGCGCGTGGATCGAGCCCGGCATCGCGAACACATCGCGCCCCAGTTCGTTCGCGAGCCGCGCGGTGATCAGCGAGCCGGAGCGCGGGGCGGCCTCGACGACGAGCGCGCCGATCGCGAGCGCGGCGATCAGCCGGTTGCGTTGCGGGAAGTGTGCGGCGCGGGCCGGTGTGCCGAGCGGCCATTCCGACACGATCGCGCCGTGAGCGGCGATTTCGTGGGCGAGCGCACGGTGTCGCGCCGGATAGACGAGATCGGCGCCGGTCGCGATCACCGCGACCGTGCCTGACCGGCCGTCGAGCCCGCCGCGATGCGCGGCGCCGTCGATTCCGAGCGCGAGGCCCGACACGATCGGAAGCCCGGCGTCGGACAGCTCGCGGGCGAAGCGCGTCGCGTCGGCGAGACCTTGCGGCGTCGCGTGGCGGCTGCCGACCACGGCGAGACCGCGCGCGTGCAGCAGGTCGAGACGGCCCTTTACATATAGCAGCGGCGGCGGATCGTGCAGGTCGCGCAGCCGCGGCGGGTAGGCCGGATCGTTGAGCGTGACGAGCGCGTTGCCCGGCGCGTCGA
>NZ_QOBB01000094.1:0-26363 GCF_024704855.1 Burkholderia sp. HAN2018
CCTCCGGCCCTGCCGCGCCGTCGCCGCCCTGCCGCCGTGTCAGGCCGCGCCGGGCGCGAGGTGCGCGAGCGGCAGCGCGCCGTTGCGCTTGAAGGTCGTCAGCACGATGTTCGAGCGCACGCTGTCGACGCCCGGCACGCGCATCAGCTTCTTCATCACGAACTGTGACAACGCGTTCAGGTCGGGCGCGACGATCCGCAGCAGGTAGTCCGCGTCGCCCACCACCGCATGGCATTCGAGCACTTCGGGCAGCACGTCGATCTGCTGCTGGAACTGCTCGATGATCGAATCGCCGTGGTGCTTGAGCTTGAGGCTCGTGAACGCGGTGACGCCGAGCCCGAGCTTTTCGGGCCGGAGCATCACGCGGTAGCCTTCGATCACGCCGGCCGCCTCGAGCCGCTGCAGCCGCCGGCCGATCTGCGACGGCGACAGCGGCACCTCCTCGCCGAGCTGCTGATGCGTCGCGCGGCCGAAGCGCTGCAGCACGTCCAGCAGCGCGAGATCGAAGTGATCGAGTTCCAGCATGAGCATTCTCCGCATTGATCCTTGATTTGATGCGCGATTATCGCATCATCGTGCGAATCAACGCCAATATTGCGCCCATTCCGCGCGCAGCCCGCTCTACACTTGCATGGTTCACAACCGCCGCGTGCAGAGCCAGATCATGTCCACCGTCGTCACCGCGAAACTGCAGGAGCAGTTCGATGCGGGCCTCGAAACCCGCGCCGATTTCACCATCGACCAGCCGCTCGCGCGATACGGCCAGGTCGACCACGCGGTGTGGAAGCAGCTCTATGCGCGCCAGTCGGCGCTGCTGCGCGGGCGCGCGTGCGACGCGTTCGTCGCGGGGCTCGGGAAGATCGACCTGCCGGCCGATCGCGTGCCGTCGTTCGCCGACGTGAACCGCCAGCTGAAGCCGGCAACGGGCTGGGAGATCGTCGCCGTGCCGGGCCTCGTGCCCGACCGCGTGTTCTTCGAGCATCTCGCGAACCGGCGCTTCCCGGTCACCTGGTGGATGCGCCGCCCCGACCAGCTCGACTACCTGCAGGAACCCGACTGCTTCCACGATCTCTTCGGCCACGTGCCGCTGCTGATCGACCCGGTGTTCGCCGACTACATGCAGGCGTACGGCCGCACCGCGCTCGCGGTCGCCGACGACGAAGCGGCGCTGGCGCGGCTCGCGCGACTCTACTGGTATACGGTGGAATTCGGGTTGATCCGCGATCCGCGCGGCACGAACGGCCTGTCGATCTACGGCGCCGGGATCGTATCGAGCAAGGGCGAAAGCCTGTACAGCCTCGAAAGCGCGGCGCCGAACCGGCTCGGCTTCGACCTCGAGCGCGTGATGCGCACGAAGTACCGGATCGACACGTTCCAGAAGACCTACTTCGTGATCGACGATTTCGCGCAACTGTTCGCGCTCGCCGACGTCGACGGCCGCGCGCTGGCCGACCGGCTGGCGGCGCTGCCCGAGTTCGCGGCCGGCGCGGTGCTCGACACCGATCGCGTGCTGCATCGCGGCACCGGCGAAGGCTGGCCCGACGACGCCGACGCGTGACCCGCGAACGCGCCGATGGTCGCCGGATGGCCGTCCCCGGATGCCCGTCGCCGGATGGCCGTCCCACAACTATGAAACAATGACCGGTGCCGGCTTCGTCGCGCGGCGCAGCCGCGCGCGGGCGCCGTTACCGAACGAGAGGTGCAAGATGATCCACAAGCTCACATCAGAAGAACGCAAGACCCGGCTCGAAGGCCTGCCGCTCTGGTCGGCCGTACCGGGCCGCGACGCGATCCAGCGCAGCCTGCGCTTCGCCGATTTCAACGAAGCCTTCGGCTTCATGACCCGCGTCGCGATCAAGGCGCAGGAAATGAACCACCATCCGGAATGGTTCAACGTGTACAACCGCGTCGACATCACGCTGTCGACCCACGACGCCGACGGCCTGACCGAACGCGACATCGAACTGGCGCTTTTCATCGACCTTGCCGGCGCGCACGCGAAACCGGCCGCCTGACACCTTCCCCTACCGCCGCGCGTCCTTTGATGCGCGGCGCGTCAACTTTTCATTTCGATGAACGTTTTCTAGGATGTAGTCAGCGAAAGCCTTCAGCTTTCCAAGCCATCCTTAAGGCGCACGTAAGTCTCGTACGCATTCCGTGCCTTGGGGTCCAAACCTTCCAGTTGCAGCGCGCCTTGGCGCTGTACAATCAGCAGCGCATACGGCTTGGAAAGCGCGCTGGCCTCTTCGCAGAGTTTGAGTTCGTCGCCGCTCGACGGCGAGCGGGCGCGCCAGAAATTGATCGCGGCTTCTAGGTCGTTGATCGAAATATCGGACATGATTGGATTTAATCGTTCGCTGGCCGCCATGCTTGATGTCAGGTGTCGCGGCACCCCTGTGGAAACGGCGTCGTGCTGTCCGCGTGCCTGAACCGCCAACCCATTGTACTTGAGCGAACTTCATGCGACTCCTTCTGATCGAAGACGACCGCCCCATCGCACGCGGTATCCAAAGCAGCCTCGAGCAGGCTGGCTTCACCGTCGACATGGTGCATGACGGCATCTTTGCCGAACAGGCGCTGGCACAGAATCGCCACGAACTCGTGATCCTCGACCTCGGCCTGCCGGGCATCGACGGGATGACGCTGCTCACGCGCTTCCGCCAGACCAACCGCCACACGCCCGTCATCGTGCTGACCGCACGCGACGAGCTGAACGACCGGATCCAGGGCCTGAACTCCGGCGCCGACGACTACATGCTCAAGCCGTTCGAGCCGGCCGAGCTCGAAGCGCGCATCCGCGCGGTGATGCGCCGCAGCGGCCCGCACAGCGACATGCCGCGCCCGGAAGTGTCGCTCGGCGGCGTCCGCCTGTCGGGCGTCGATCGCCGCATCTTCAACGACGACAAGCCGCTCGAACTGTCGCCGCGTGAATTCGCGGTGCTCGAGATGCTGCTGCTGCGTCACGGCCGCGTCGTCAGCAAGGCCCAGCTGCAGGATCACCTCACGCACTTCGGCGGCGATCTCGGCGACACCGCGATCGAAGTCTACGTGCACCGCGTACGCAAGAAACTCGAGCAGTGCCGCGTCGAAATCGTCACGGTGCGCGGCTTCGGCTACCTGCTGCAGGAAATCCGCCAGACAGCGAGCGTCTGAACGGCGGTGCGGCGCACCGGCCGGCCTGGCCGCCGGCGCGCCCACCCTGCCCGCATCGCCGCCCGGCGTACGACCGCGCCGCTCCCCGTGAGCGGCGCTTATCCATTTGCCCGTCGAAATGTCACCTGATCCGGCTGTGACCACCAGCCTGCGCCGCTCGCTGCTTCGGCGCCTCGCCGCCCCGTTGTCGATGCTCGCACTGATGAGTGGCCTGATCGCCTACTGGCTCGCGTGGCAATACACGCAGCACGTGATCGACCGCTCGCTCGCCGATCTCGCAACCGCCATTTCCAAACAGATCCAGATCGCCGGCCCCGACGCGCCGTTTACGGTGCCGCCGCTCGCGCAGGCGATGTTCTCCGATCCCGCCGAAGCGCTGATCTACCGGATCAGCGACGGCGAACAGGAACTCGCCGGCGATCCGAAGCTGCCGCTGCGGGGCATCAACGTGCGCCGCATGCATCACGCGTACGTGTTCGAGGCCGAATACGACAATCGCGCGGTACGGGTCGCGCAGGTGCGCGTCGACAACGTCGAAGGCGGCAAGCCGATGGTCGTCGAGGTCGCGCAGCCGGTGCGGCACCGCTACCGGATCGCGGCCGAATTCCTCGTCGCGATCATGATGCCGCTGCTGCTGCTGCTGCTCGCGGGCTGGGGCATCGTGTGGCGCGTCGTCAACCAGCAGCTCGGCCCGCTCACGCATCTGGCCGATTCACTGAACCGGCAGACCCACACGTCGCTGGAACCGGTCGACGAAACCGAGGTGCCGCTGGAAATCCGGCCGCTGACGAGCGCGATGAACGCCCTGCTCGGCCGCCTGAAAACCGCGCTCGACGCGCAGCGCAAGTTCATCGCCGATGCCGCGCACCAGTTGCGCACGCCGCTCACGGCCGTGAAGCTGCACGCGGAGCAAGCGGCCGTGGCACGCGACCCGCACCAGACCTTCGCCGCGGTGCGCGAGCTGCGCGCGGCCGCCGACCGCGCGGTACGACTGTCGAACCAGTTGCTGTCGCTCGCGCGCGCGGAACCGGGCGAGCAGGCCGCGCGGTTCGTCGACGTCGACCTCGCGGCGATGGCATTCGAGACGGGTGCCGAATGGGTGCCGCGCGCACTCGCGTCGCACGTCGACCTCGGCTTCCAGCGCACCGACGATCCGGGTGACGACGAGAAGCTGGTCGTGCGCGGCAACCCCGTGCTGTTGCGCGAGGTGATCGCGAACCTGCTCGACAATGCGCTGAAGTACGTGCCGCTCGCGCGGCCGGACGGTGCGCGGATCACGGTGAACGTCGCGCGCGGCGCGCTCGAGGACGGCCAGCCGGCCGCCGAGATCGTCGTCGAGGACAACGGCCCCGGCGTGCCCGCCAACCAGCAGGCCGACCTGTTCAAGCGCTTCTTCCGCGGCGACGCGCAAAACGGCAACGGCGTCGAGACGGGCGCCGGGCTCGGCCTCGCGATCGTGCACGACATCATCGCGATGCACGGCGGCACCGTATCGTACGAGGATGCGTCGGAAGGCGGCTCGCGCTTCGTGGTGAGGGTGCCGCTGGCTGCACGCACGGACAAGCCGGCCAGCGAAACCCCGGCCACCGCGTCGACGCACTGAGCGATTCGCGGCGGGCGGCCCCTGGCCGGGTCGCGCGCCGGATGACGAAGGCGGAAAACCCGGCCGCATGACGCAGCAGCCGGGCGCTGAAACGGCAGCGGCAACGCACGATGCGCCGCCGCCTGCGTCACTTCCTGTTTTTCTTGTCCTTCGAACGGGACTCGGACTTGCCGTCCTTCTTGTCCTTCTTCTTTTTCTTCTTCTTGCCGCCGTCGTCGGACGTCGCGAGCAGCGTGCCGCGGCACGACGATGCGCCGCAATGGCACGCGTATTCGCGCTTGAGCGACTTCGTCAGCTTCGCATCGATCACGAGGCCGTAGTCGTAGAACAGTTCCTCTTCCGGCCCGATGTCGCGCAGCGCGTGGATGTACACGCGGCCTTTGACTTCCTCGGCTTCGCAGTTCGGTGCGCACGAGTGGTTGATCCAGCGCGCGCTGTTGCCGTCGATCTTGCCGTCGATCACCCCGCCCTCGTCCAGTGCGAAGTAGAACGTATGGTTCGGTTCGCTCGGGTCGTGCGGATGGCGACGCAGCGCTTCCTTCCACGAAATTCGTTCGCCCTTGTATTCCACTACGCGCTCGCCGGCCTTGATCGGCGCCACGGCGAACACGCCCTTGCCGTGTACTCCCGAGCGGCGCACCGCGATCCTGCGTGAACTCATCGAACGAATCCTTGTGAAAACGACTTGAATGGGGCCGCCGCGATCGCGGCCTGGCGTCGCGCAAAACGAAAACGCGGCACCGGTCGGTGCCGCGTCGGGACATGCGGCGAATCACCCGCATCCTACACGTTCACGATTGCTTCGTTCAACATCACGCGCAATATTGCGCGTGCGATGCTCAACGCTGGCCGAAGGCGACGTCGCCGAACAACGTCTTGTGCTCGCGCGGCTGCGAACGCCAGTACTGCGGCGGCGCCGTCACCTGCGCACCGAGCTCGGCCGCCGCGTGCCACGGCCAGCGCGGGTCGTACAGCATCGCACGCGCCATCGCGACGAAATCGGCATCGCCGGCCTCGATGAGCCGGTTCGCATGCGCGGGTTCGTTGATCAGCCCGACGGCAACCGTCGGCATGCCGACCGCGCGCTTCACCGCCTGCGCGAACGGCACCTGGTAGCCGGGCGACAGCGGGATTTTCTGCAGCGGCGACACGCCGCCGGACGACACGTCGATCCAGTCGCAGCCGCGGCGCTTCAGTTCGTGCGCGAACGCGATCGTATCGTCGAGCTCCCAGCCGCCTTCGACCCAGTCGGTGGCCGACACGCGCACGCCGACCGGCCGGTCCTCCGGCAACGCCGCGCGCACGATTTCGAAGATCTCGAGCGGAAAGCGCATCCGGTTTTCGAGCGAGCCGCCGTATTCGTCGGTGCGCTGGTTCGCGAGCGGCGACAGGAACTGGTGCAGCAGGTAGCCATGTGCCGCATGCACCTCGATCGCGTCGATGCCGAGCCGTGCGGCACGCTTCGCCGAGGCCGCGAATGCTTCGCGGATCCGGTTCAGGCCGGCGGCATCGAGGGCGAGGGGCGGCGTCTCGCCGTCCTTGTGCGGCACGGCCGACGGTGCATGCGGCAACCAGCCGCCGTCGGCGACCGACACGAGCTGACCGCCCTGCCACGGCACGTTGCTCGACGCCTTGCGCCCCGCATGCGACAACTGCATCGCGACGCGGATCGGCGAATGCTTGCGGATCGCGGCCAGCACGGGCTTCAGCGCGGCTTCGGTCACGTCGTCCCAGAGGCCGAGGTCGCCATGCGTGATGCGCCCGTCGGGTTCCACCGCGGTCGCCTCGATGCAGAGCAGCCCCGCGCCCGACAGCGCGAGATGGCCGAGGTGAATCATGTGCCAGTCGGTCGCCTCACCGCGCTCGGCCGAATACTGGCACATCGGGGAGATCACGATCCGGTTCGGAAGAGTCACGCCGCGCAGCGTGAACGGGGAAAACAGCGCAGTCATGGAGGCCGCTCGCCAGGAAAGGAAAGAGCGAACGAGCGTAGCACGCAGGCCGCAAGCGTGCTGACGGTGCACGCGGCAGTAAGCGGATGGTCAGGTACGGCCCGCGGCGGGTTGCGGGCGACGCGGCAAACAGCGCGCATACGGCGATGCGCCGGCCTGCAACGGACGCGGGCCGGGCAACCGCTTCGCGGCAAACGGCAGTGCCGCTTGCCGCGTCAGAGTCCGACGCCGTCGAGCCACTCCGCGAACATCCGTCGCGCGGCCGCCTCGAGCGCGGGGCCGTGCTGCGCGGTATCGGCGCGCAACTGGCGCGCGTCGATGCCGGGCGTGGCCGCGATTTCGCCGGCGTTGGCGATCAGCCACGGTTCGAAGCGGTCGGTGCGGATTTCCGGATGGCATTGCAGCGCCAGCACGTGCTGGCCCCACGCGAATGCCTGGTGGCGGCAAGCCGGTGTCGACGCGAGATGAATCGCACCGCCCGGCAGGTCGAACGTGTCGCCATGCCAGTGCAGCATCGACGTCGCCGCGCCATCGAGATGGCGCAGCGGCGATGCGCGGCCGGCATCGGTGAGCGTCAGCGGCGTCCAGCCGAGTTCGTGCTGAGCGGCCGGGTAGACGCGCGCGCCGAGCGCCCGGGCGATGAACTGCGCGCCGAGGCAGATGCCGAGGATCGGCAGCCCGGCGTCGATGCGCGTGCGCACGAGCGCCGCGAGCGGCGCGATCGTCGGATACTGCGCGTCGTCGTACACGCTGAGCGGCCCGCCGAGCACGACGATGAGCGACGGTTCGAGTACGTTGAGCACCTCGAAGCGCGACGACCCGACGTCGACGTAGCGCACCCGCCGGCCCCGTTCGCCGAGCACCTGCTCGAAACTCCCGAGATCCTCGAAGTGCACGTGGCGGATCGCCACGACTTCAGCGTTCATCATCGGCCTCCCGGTCGATCGACGGACGTCAGCCGGCGAAAATCTTCCAGGTCTTCTTCTGCGTCGCCGCGTCGGCTTCTTCCTGCACCGAGCAGTCGAGACGCAGATCGCTGTCGGACATCGAGATGTCGAGCGCCGCGCAATGATGCACGGTCTTCTTCGACAGCTTGCCCGGCTGGAAGTGGGCGCACGTCAAACACATGCGCTGCGGCGGCGTCGCACCGGCCACCTGCAGTTCGCGCAGCGTCTTCAGCAGCGCGCGATACAGTGCGCCCTGCTCGTCCGCGCCGAGCTTGCCGACGGCTTTCGTCAGGAATTCAGGCCATTGCAGCGCCTTCTTCGCGGCCGTGCGGCCACGGGCCGACAGGCGCACGGCCAGTGCGCGGCCGTCGTCCAGCGCGCGGCGCTTCTCGACGAGCCCCTTCGTCTCGAGCGTGCTGACCGCATCGCTCGTGGTCGCCGCGGTCAGCTGCGTCTCGCGCGCGATCTCGCCGAGCCGCATCGGGCCCTTGCGCTGCAGCAGCAGCACGAGAATCTCGCCCTGCGTCGGCGTGAGGCCAGCGCCTTCCGCCCAATCCCATGCCTGGCTTCGCATGGCCGTACTCAACCGCAGCAGGCTGTGGGTCACACGTCCCGAAGCCTGATTCCCGTAAACGCCTTCGCTCATAGTCTTTTCGCTTTGCCGCCGCCCGGTTTGCCGAGCGGCCGTAGTGTGGAGATCGAATGTCTATCTCAAAACAGACACGCTCTTGCGAGTGCGTCAGCACGGCCGTCGCGAGGGCACACGCGGCGGTCGCGTTCGCGGCGACCGGTAAGACACGCATCGTTCCGGTGTCCGCAAAGCCGACATTCTAAGCGAGAGCGGAAAATCGCACAGCTAAGTTATCCCCTTCATTCTGTGGAAAATCACTGGATAACCAAAATTTTTCGTTGTGCCTGCAATGCCGAACGCCCGCGCAGCGGGGTGTCGGGACATTTTCCTGTTCGGATCGGCCATCGGGCCGACCGCAATGATCCACCGGGTTATCCCGCGCACAGATCGTTGACTTTGCAGCGGAATATCGGGTTATCCACAGATTTTCAGGACAACCGGCAACGATTTCGGCGTCAATCGAGGCCGCCAGCCGTTCAGTGAATCGCGACTCGGTCGACCCCGTAATCTGCAAAACATTTTTTCATTCGCGCCAACGTAAGCACTGCTGGCGGACCGTCTCGTTGAGCGATTTTTCCTGTTTGAAAACGGTTCTCAACCACGAGGCGTCGTTCACGCGCGCCTGGGCCAGTGCGCCGATCTCGTCGAGCGCCGCGCGCGAACCGAGCGCGGCCGCATGCGGCGCGATCCGGTCGAGCGTGTCGAGGATGTCCTCGGCGATGGTACGGCGCTCACCCGTCTGAGGATTCACGCAGGTGCCCTCGAGCCCGAAGCGGCACGCCTCGAAACGGTTGAACGTGTAGACGAGGTAGTCGTCCTCCGACAGCTTCAGCGGCCGGTCGGTCAGCAGGTAGCGTGCGAGCGTCTGGATGTAGCAGGCGATCGCCGCCGCGCGGTCGACCGACAGCGGCGTGTCCATCACGCGCACCTCGATCGTCCCGTAGCCGGGTTTCGGGCGGATGTCCCAGTAGAAGTCCTTCATCGAGTTGACGACACCCGTGTTCACCATCTTCGTGAAGTACTCCTCGAAGCTGTCCCAGGTCAGCACGAACGGCGCGCGGCCCGACAGCGGGAACGCGAACACCGAATTCAGGCGGGCCGAATGGAAGCCGGTGTCGACGTTCTGCACGAACGGCGACGACGCGGACAGCGCGATGAAATGCGGAATGAAGCGCGACATCGAGTGCAGCAGGAACAGCGCACTGTCGGGATCGGGGCAGCCGATGTGCACGTGCTGGCCGAACACGGTGAACTGTTTGGCCAGGTAACCGTACAGTTCGGAGATGTACTGGAAGCGCGGCGCATCGTAGATCTGCCGGTCGCTCCATTGCTGGAACGCATGCGTGCCGCCGCCGGCCAGCCCGACGTTGAGCTGGTCGGCCGCCTTCACGAGCACGTCGCGGATCGCGTGCAGCTCGCTCACCGCCTGCTCGTGCGAATGGCAGATGCCGGTCGACAGCTCGATCATGCTCTCGGTGATTTCCGGCGTGATGTTGCCCGGAAAGGTCTCGCCCTGGATCAGGCGCATCAGGTCGGATGCCGCTTTGGTCAGGTCGTAGTTGTGCGTGTTGACGACCTGGATCTCCAGTTCGACGCCGAACGTGAACGGCTCGGAATTGACGAAGGTTTCGAGTGCCATGGCAGGTTCCGGAATCAGTTGCTGTCGCTGCGCTCACCGACCGCCGACAGGCAGCGGTAGACGATGAACGGGCTGACGAGCTGCAGGATCACGATCGTGCACATCACGATCGCGCGCAGGTGCGGGTCGAAATTCGGATAGAGCTGGTAGGTGTCGTCGACGAGCAGGTACGACAGCGCGGACATCGGCGTGAGCGCGATGCCGAGCGCGATGCCCTGCTTCATCCCGATGCCGCTCGGCTTCGCGAACGCGACGACACCGGCCAGCTTCGCGACGAGCCGCGTGACGATCAGCACGATCGCGAGCAAGCCGCCGAGCGCGATGTCGCCCCATGTGAACGACGTGAGCGTGAGCACGAACAGGACCACCGTCAGCAGCCAGCCGGCCGTGCCGAAATGCTCGGGCCACAGCTGCGGGCGCGCCTCGAGGTTCTTCACGATGATGCCGGCGAGCAGCAGCGTGAGCAGCGTCGACAGCTTCAGTGCCTGGGCCACCGCGATCGCAAGCATCACGAGCCCGAACAGCGCGACGAACGAATGCTCGTCGCGCATCGTCGACGTCATGTGACGGAACAGGAAATTGCACGAACGCGCGACGAGATACGCGACGATGAACGAACCGGCGAGCAGGTAGAGCGGCTGCAGGATCGTCGCGAAAACGTTGCCGTACGCTTCCTGGTGGAGCCAGCTCGTCACGAGCTTGGTCAGCACGATCGCATAGACGCTGTTGAGCGCGGTGAGCGTGATGAGGCGTTGCGACACCTGCCCTTCCGCGCGCAGTTCGGTCTTCAGCTGGATCACCATCGATGGCGATGTCGCGATCGCGATCGCCGACAGCACGAGCGCGACCATCCCCGATACGCCGAGCGCCAGCATCACGAACAGCACCAGCACGAACGTCAGCGTGGCTTCGGCGAGGCTCGACGCGACGAGCCACGGATTGCGCCGGATCCAGCGCAGGTCGAGACGGCTGCCGAGCTCGAACAGCAGCAGGCCGAGCGCGACGTCGATCAGCAGCCGCGAGGTTTCGTCGGTGCTTGCATCGATCACGCCGAATCCGAACGATCCGGCGACGAGACCGATCACCGCATAACCGGTGATGCGCGGCAGCCGCCATGCGCGATAACACAGCTCGCCGCACAGGCCGGCCGCGAACAGCGCGAGCCCGGCCCAGAACACGGCATCCGGCGTAAGCGGCCAGTTGGGCAGGAATGAGAACGCCGACTTCATCGTGGTGACTTCTCCTTTGGAAGCGACCGCCAGCGACACAGGGTCAAGCGTCAGAAATGGATGCGCGCCGGCTGGGTATCGCCCCGAATGTGATTGTTGTGTCGACGACGGCGGGACATGGGATCCGCCTGTTCCGCCACAGGGCGGAAAGTCGCTCAGGTTGCCGATCTGGATTGTCGGCCTGGTGTGTGAACGGACTGCGCAGTCTCGAAGATTCAGATTCGAAATCGTGCCGACCGTTCCATTGAAGCATGTCCGGCGCCTGGCCGGATGAACGCGAAGGAAACCGATTGTGCCACAGCTTTTTCGGTCTGGAACCCATTGATTCGACTCGCGGCGCTGTGCGGCACCCCAGGTCTTTGGTTTCAAAGGTTTACTTGTATATATACGTAGTAGAAGTTAACAAGGCGCGCACAGTTCTGTGGATAACTTCGGTTTACGTCGACGGATCAAGGTGTTGGAGAGTCCATAACCCGTTGCACAGGCTGTTCGTGCACAGAAGTTTCGATTGAGCAACTTTCGGGCCGTTTCACAGCTGTGCCGAGTTGCCCAGTTTACGTCCACTGTGATTGCACATGAAGTGCGTGCGGATTCCGCGCGGTTATCCACAGCATCGAGTGGATAACCTTGCGCGAAAAAATCGAGAAACTGTGATCGGCTCGGGGACCGGTCAGCCGGCCTGGCTGACGCGGCGCGCGCGCAATGCGCGGATCAGGAAGCGTGCGGGATCGACGGCATCGGCGAGTTCGCGTTCGAGCGGCCACGGCTCGCCTTCGAGTTGCGATGCGATCAGTTCGGCGCCGAGTGCGGCCCATATGAGGCCGCGCGAACCGAAACCGAATGCGCCGTAGAGTCCGGGCATGCGCGGCAGGTCGCGCGCCTGCGCGCCGCTCAGCGCGCGTGCTTTGGCGACGGCTCCGGCTTCGTCCGCGAGCGGGCCGATGAGCGGCAGTCGATCGCCGACGACCCAGCGGAACGCAACGCGGCCGCGCAGCGTGCCGGGATCCGGCACGTCGCCGATCAGGCCCGGCAGCAGACGGCGCACGCGCTCGAGGTTTTCGGCGTGACCGGCCGCGCGCATCGCGGGATCGACGTCGTCGGGCTCGAAAGTTGCGCCGATCAGCAGCGTGCCGTCGTCGAGCGGTACCGCGTAACCGTCGCCGATCGCCGGGCACGGCAGCGGTGCCGTGCTGCCGGGGGGCAGCAACGTGAGCTGGCCACGCACCGGTTGCAGCGCGACGTGCTGCAACCCGGCGAGGCGTGCGGCATCGCCGGCATTCGCGAGCACGACGACGGGCGCTTCGGCCAGTGTGCCACCCGCATCGTCGAGCGCATGCCAAGCATCGCCCCGCCGTTCGAGTCGTGCCACGGCGGTGGACGCGAGCAAGCGCACGCGCTCGCCGGCCGCCTCGCACTGGGCCGCGCAAAGGCCGGCCGGCCAGACGGCGCCGCCGTGCGGAAACAGCAGGCCGCCGTGCGCGACCGGCAGGTTCAGATGGGCGCGCGCGGCATCGGCGTCGAGCAGCGATACGTAGTCGGACGGTGCGCCGAACGCATCGAAAGCATCACGTATCCGCGCGAAGTCGTCGGCCGATTCGGCGAGATGAATCATCCCGCGCGTGCTGCGCGCGAATGCATGGCCCGCGCGTTCGAGTGCGCGCCAGCGTGCGATCGCGTGCAGGAAGCCGCCGCGCGTGAGCCGGCTCGCGACGTTGTCGTCGCGCGTCATCAGCGGATGGAACACGCCGGCCGGATTGCCCGACGCCTCGCTCGCGATCCGCTCGTGCCGTTCGATCAGCGTGACCTCCCAGCCGCGCGCGGCGAGACGTTCGACGACCGCGCAGCCCGCCAGGCCCGCGCCGATCACGATCGCGCGGCGTGCCGCAACGGGCAATGCGAGCGGCGGCTCGTGCCGGCGCGCGCGCCAGCGCGGCGCGTATTCGCCGACGAGCATCACGAACTTGCCGGCAAACCCGTTGACCTTGCGATACGTGAAACCCGCGTCGGTGAGCGCTTGTTTCACGACGCCCGAACTCGAATACGTCGCGAAGGTCGCGCCTTCGGCAGCGAGGCGTCCGAGGGCGCGGAACACGTCGGCCGACCACATGTCCGGGTTTTTCGCCGGCGCGAAACCGTCCAGATAAAACGCATCGGCACGTGCGACGAGTTTCGGCAGCATCTCGCGCGCGTCGCCGAATGCAAGCGTGAGCACGACCCGCCCGTCGTCGAATTCGAGCCGGTGCAAACCCGGCACGAGCGTCGGCCACGCATCGGCAAGCATCGCGGCTTCGGCCGACATGGTTGTGTTCGCAACGATATGGGAAAGCGCCTTGCGCAAGTCGTCGCGCGAGAACGGGTGCTTCTCGACCGACACGAAATGCAGCCGCTCGCAGCGTGCGGGATCCTCGCGCCACGCGGCCCAGGTCGCGAGGAAGTTGGCGCCCGTGCCGAACCCCGTCTCGACGATCGTGAACGTGCGGCGGCCTTGCCAGCGCGCCGGCAGCCGGTTGCCCGCGACGGACACGTAGTTCGCCTGCGCGAGCGCGCCCGCGACGTTGTGATAGATGTCGCCGAACTCGGGCGACACGAGCGTGCCGTCGTCGCGGATGGCGAACGTGGCGGGAACAAGTCGGTCGGTCATGCGAAACAAAAAACGTGGCAGCCAAGCCTGGCAAGGGATTGCGCGGGGCCGTCCGTCCGGCCGTTGGAAAAAGCCAACGGGGCGGCGCACGGGCGGACCGCGCTGCGTATCCTGTCCGGTTGGCGCTGGTCAAAAAATGGGCAGTCCGTGATTCATTCGGCGAAATACCGATGAAAATCTTTGAAACCCTTGTCGTTATTGGGTTTGCGCTGCGCTATCATAGCAACGCCGTACCGCGGGGTGGCCGCCGGCATACCGGAGGGCGCGTCGCGCGGGCCAGGATTCGGCGCTGTGTCGTCGGAGTCTGACTCTCGACGGCACGGTTCGCGCACGTATAATCGGCGCGTTCGCGCTGTTCGTGTCAACCTAACCTGATAAAGGAACCTTAATGAACAAACAGGAACTGATCGACGCCGTCGCCGCCCAAACGGGCGCCAGCAAGGCTCAAACCGGCGAAACGCTGGACACGCTGCTCGAAGTCATCAAGAAGGCCGTGTCGAAGGGTGATGCGGTTCAGCTGATCGGCTTCGGCAGCTTCGGTTCGGGCAAGCGCGCAGCACGTACGGGCCGCAACCCGAAGACGGGCGAAACCATCAAGATCCCGGCAGCCAAGACGGTCAAGTTCACGGCTGGCAAGGCGTTCAAGGACGCCGTCAACAAGCGTTAATCCAGCGCCTGTTCCAAGAAAAACCCGCCTTTCGGCGGGTTTTTTGTTGGGCGCGCGCGGCATTTTCGCCACAGTCCGCGCCACTCTTGCAAGATTTAACGGTTGTTTTTACAACGCGTTACACGTGCACGATCTGCGTGTCGCCGTGATCGTCGTCGTCGTGCGAATCGATATCCCACACCGGGAACGGATCGTCGAACGCGTGCCATCCCGCCGCGCCGAGCGCGAATTCCGCATCGGTCAGCAGGCACGCATCGAGTTTCTCGCGCCACGCATCCGCGTCGAGCGCGATGCCGATCAGCACGAGTTCCTGCCGGCGATCGCCCACTGCGCGATCGTCGAGATCGCCGTGCCATTCGGCGCGGATTTCCGCGAGCAGTTCGTCGTCGTCCGGCCATTCCGCGCGATCCTGCGCCGCCCACCACAGACCCGCCGGGCCATGCCGGCATACGCCGCCCGCCTGCGACAGCGAGCCCGCGATGTCGTTGCGCGTCGCGAGCCAGAAGAAGCCCTTGCTGCGCAGCACGCCCGGCCACTCCTGGTGCAGCAGCGCCCAGAGCCGTGCCGGATGAAACGGCCGGCGCGCGCGGTAAACAAAATTGCCGATGCCGAATTCGTCGGCTTCGCCGTGCACGTGCGCATGATGTTCGTCATGGCAGTCCGGGTCGTCGCAATGCGTGTGATCGTGATCGAGCGATGCGAGCCAGCCCGGCGCGTTCGCGGCCTCGTCGAAATCGAAACGGCCCGTGTTCAGCACTTCGTCGAGCGGCACGTTGCCGAACGTCGACACGACCTGGTGCGCGCGCGGGTTCAGGCGCGCGAGGATGTGCTGCAGGCGTGCGAGTTCGTCGGCGCCGACGAGGTCGGCCTTGTTGATCACCAGCACGTCGCAGAATTCGATCTGCTCGATCAGCAGCTCGACGAGCGTGCGGTCGTCCTCTTCCGAGGCGGCGATGCCGCGGGTTGCGAGCGCGTCGTCCGAGCCGTAGTCGCGGAGGAAGTTGTACGCGTCGACCACGGTGACGAGCGTGTCGAGCCGCGCGATCGCGGACAGCGACGTGCCGTCGTCGTCGACGAACGTGAAGGTTTCGGCGATCGGCATCGGCTCCGCGATACCGGTCGATTCGATCATGATCGCGTCGAAGCGGCCTTCGGACGCGAGGTTGCGGATCTCGACGAGCAGGTCGTCGCGCAGCGTGCAGCAGATGCAGCCGTTCGACATCTCGACGAGGCGTTCCTCGACGTGCGACAGCGCCTGCGCGTCACGCACGAGCGATGCGTCGATATTGACCGCAGCGAGATCGTTGACGATCACGGCGACTTTCAGGCCCGCGCGGTTCGCGAGGACATGGTTGAGCAGCGTGGTCTTGCCGGCGCCGAGGAAACCGGACAGCACGGTGACGGGCAACGGCTGGTTCATAGCCGGATTCATAGCGATACGCACCAACGGAAAAATTGAACAAGCGGCCGCAGCGCCCTTCCGGGGCGCGATCGTCCCGCGGACGGGCGAAATTGCGGCGTGAGATCCGCATTGTGCATCAAACGCGCGCCGGCCGGCCGGTACGGCGTCAGGCCGCGCCGGGCCGCAGCGTCATTGCACGGGCGGCAACAGCTTCCACTGCGTCAGGATGGCGGCGATCTGCCGCGCGTACTTGTCGCGCAGCGACGGTGTTTCCGAATGATAGGCGCCGACCGCCTGCCACGTGTTGCCGTAGCGGTTCATCTTCTGCTTGAGATGCCACGCGGCGATGTAGACGTTCTTGCACGGCTCCATCAGCGTGTCGCGGCCGATCCCGTAGCGAGACAGCGTCGGCAGGTGGATCGAATTGATCTGCATCAGGCCGTAGTCGACCGAGCCGTTCGTGTTCTTGTTCAGCGCGCCGGGCCGGTTGCGCGACTCCTGCCACGCGATCGCGCGCAGGATCAGCGGATTGACCTGCTGATATTTTGCCGCCTCGTCGAAACAGTCCGCGCGAGCGTTCGCGCTGGCGAAACACGCGCCGGCGGCGATCAACGCAATCGAGGCGAACCGTCTGTTCATGGTGCGGAATCGATAATAAATTGCGCGAAGGTCGGGAAAACCCGTGCCTGTTATTCGTGCGATGAGAAACGCGCCGCCCGTATCATACCGACAGTCCGTCAGCTTGCGACATACAGGAATACGGCAGCCCGGTTATACCGCATTTCCGTGTCGGTTCATCGTGAAACGGGGGCGATGGCCGGGATGCAGAGCATAGCGCCGAACATTACATATTGCATACGGCTCGCAGAATACATGTCGTATGTGAGACAGTCCTCGGGTCAATGTGATATTTCGGACATGAAAAACTGCTAATGTCGCCTCTTTAGGACTTGGATCCCAGCACTACCGCCGGAAGTGGCCTGAGCCGGCATCGACCCATTCATCCATGACAAGAAATCGCTTCGTTATGCGGCGTGTCGCCACGACCCTGATCGTCGCCGGCCTCATCGTTTCGCAGGCCGCCTACGCTCAGGTCACGCTCAACTTCGTGAATGCGGATATCGACCAGGTCGCCAAGGCGATCGGCGCCGCAACCGGCAAGACCATCATCGTCGACCCCCGCGTGAAGGGGCAACTCAACCTCGTGGCCGAACGGCCTGTGCCGGAAGACCAGGCGCTGAAGACGCTGCAGTCGGCGCTGCGGATGCAGGGCTTCGCGCTCGTGCAGGATCACGGCGTGCTGAAGGTCGTGCCCGAGGCCGACGCGAAGCTGCAGGGCGTGCCGACCTACGTCGGCAACGCGCCGCAGGCGCGCGGCGACCAGGTGATCACGCAGGTGTTCGAGCTGCACAACGAATCGGCGAACAACCTGCTGCCCGTGCTGCGGCCGCTGATCTCGCCGAACAACACGGTGACGGCCTACCCGGCGAACAACACGATCGTCGTCACCGACTACGCGGACAACGTGCGACGCATCGCGCAGATCATCGCCGGCGTCGACAGCGCCGCGGGCGCGCAGGTGCAGGTCGTTCCGCTGCGCAACGCGAACGCGATCGACCTCGCCGCGCAGTTGCAGAAAATGCTCGACCCGGGCGCGATCGGCAACAGCGACGCAACGCTGAAGGTGTCGGTCACGGCCGACCCGCGGACCAACTCGCTGCTGCTGCGCGCGTCGAGCGCGTCGCGCCTCGCGGCCGCGAAGCGGCTCGTGCAGCAGCTCGACGCGCCGAGCGGGGTGCCCGGCAACATGCATGTCGTGCCGCTGCGCAATGCCGATGCGGTGAAGCTGGCGAAGACGCTGCGCGGCATGCTCGGCAAGGGAAGCGGCAGCGACAGCGGCTCGTCGGCATCGTCCAACGATGCGAACAGCTTCAACCAGAACGGCGGCTCGTCGTCGAGCGGCAACTTCTCGACCGGCACGTCCGGCACCCCGCCGCTGCCGTCGGGCGGCCTCGGCGGTTCGTCGTCCTCGTCGGGGTACGGCGGTTCGTCGGGCAGCGGCGGCGGTCTCGGCAGCGCCGGCCTGCTCGGCGGCGACAAGGACAAAGGCGACGACAACCAGCCGGGCGGCATGATCCAGGCCGACGCGGCGACCAACTCGCTGATCATCACCGCGTCGGATCCGGTGTACCGGAACCTGCGCTCGGTGATCGACCAGCTCGACGCGCGGCGCGCGCAGGTCTATATCGAAGCGCTGATCGTCGAGCTGAACTCGAATACGTCCGGCAACCTCGGTATCCAGTGGCAGGTCGCGAGCGGCCAGTTTCTCGGCGGCACGAACCTGAACCCCACTGGCGGTCTGGGCAACAGCATCATCAACCTGACGGCGGGCGGCGTGGCCAACGCCGCCGGCGGCATCACCGGCGGCGGGCTGGCCAACAATCTCGGGGCGCTGAGCCAGGGGCTCAACATCGGCTGGCTGCACAACATGTTCGGCGTGCAGGGGCTCGGCGCACTGCTGCAGTATTTCTCGGGCGTGAGCGACGCGAACGTGCTGTCGACGCCGAACCTGATCACGCTCGACAACGAGGAAGCGAAGATCGTCGTCGGCCAGAACGTGCCGATCGCGACCGGTTCGTATTCGAACCTGACGAGCGGCAACACGAACAATGCGTTCAACACCTACGACCGTCGCGACGTCGGCCTGACGCTGCACGTGAAGCCGCAGATCACCGACGGCGGGATCCTCAAGCTTCAGCTCTACACCGAGGATTCGGCGGTCGTCGCGGGTACCACGAGCGCGCAGACCGGCCCGACCTTCACGAAGCGCTCGATCCAGTCGACGATCCTCGCGGACAACGGCGAGATCATCGTGCTCGGCGGCTTGATGCAGGACAACTACCAGGTGTCGAACAGCAAGGTGCCGCTGCTCGGCGACATTCCGTGGATCGGCCAGCTATTCCGTTCCGAAACGAAGCTGCGCCAGAAAACCAACCTGATGGTATTCCTGCGCCCGGTGATCATTTCCGATCGCAATACCGCGCAGGAAGTCACGGCCAATCGTTACGACTACATCCAGGGCGTGACGGGTGCGTACAAGTCCGACAACAACGTGATGCGCGACAAGGACGATCCGGTCGTCCCGCCGATGCCGATCGGCCCGAGCCAGGGTGGCACGGCCGCGGGCAACCTGTTCGATCTCGACAAGATGCGTCGCCAGCAGGTACAGCGCCAGGTGGTGCCGGTGCCGGCCCAGCCGTTGCCGGAGGCGACGCCCGCGCAGCCGCAGAGCGTGCCGCAGCAGGCGGTGCCGCAACAGCCGCTAACCGCCACGCCGGGAGCCTCGCAGTGAGCGACGTGCTCGCCTCTTCCGCCCACGACGGCGCGCCGGGCGAACGCCAGCCGCCGTCGCCGCTCGCCGCGCGGCTGCTGCCGTACGGCTTCGCGAAGAGCGGCCAGGTGCTGATCGCGCACCAGCTCGACGATACGCTCGAGGTGTGGATCAGCGAACGCACGAGCGATGCCGCGCTCGCGGAGATCGCGCGCAACTTCGGCTCGATCTCCGTGCATCGCGTGCCGGCCGACGAGCTCGCGCAGGCGATCAACCACGCGTACGCGCGCCAGGACGGCAGCGCCGCGCAGGTGGTCGGCGAGGTCGAAGGCGAAGTCGACCTGTCGCGGCTGATGCAGGACATCCCCGAAGTCGAGGATCTGCTCGAATCGGAGGACGACGCGCCGATCATCCGGATGATCAACGCGCTGCTTACGCAAGCGGCGCGCGAACAGGCATCGGACATCCACATCGAGCCGTTCGAGAACGCTTCCGTCGTGCGCTTTCGCGTCGACGGCACGCTGCGTGACGTCGTGCGGCCGAAGAAGGCGCTGCACGGTGCGCTGATCTCGCGGATCAAGATCATGGCGCAGCTCGACATCGCGGAGAAGCGTCTGCCGCAGGACGGCCGCATCACGCTGCGCGTCGGCGGCCGGCCGGTGGACGTGCGCGTGTCGACGCTGCCGACCGGGCACGGCGAGCGTGCGGTGCTGCGTCTGCTGGAAAAGGATGCGCAGCGGCTGAACCTCGAGGCGCTCGGGATGGGCCGCGACACGCTCGTCCAGTTCGACAAGCTGATCGCTCGCCCGCACGGCATCGTGCTCGTCACGGGCCCGACCGGTTCGGGCAAGACGACCACGCTGTATGCGTCGATGTCGCGGCTCGAAACCGCGACGACCAACATCATGACCGTCGAGGACCCGATCGAATACGACCTCGGCGGCATCGGCCAGACGCAGGTGAACGAGCGGATCGGGATGACCTTTGCCCGTGCGCTGCGCTCGATCCTGCGCCAGGATCCGGACGTGATCATGATCGGCGAGATCCGCGACCTCGAAACCGCGCAGATCGCGGTGCAGGCGTCGCTGACGGGCCACCTCGTGCTCGCGACGCTGCACACGAACGATGCGGCATCGGCCGTCACGCGTCTGACCGACATGGGCGTCGAACCCTACCTGCTCGCGTCGTCGCTGCTCGGCGTGCTCGCACAGCGGCTCGTGCGCCAGCTCTGCCCCGTCTGCAAGGAAGAACGCCAGGAAGAAGGCCGCACCGTGTGGCATCCGGTCGGCTGCGACAAGTGCGGGCATTCGGGCTACGCGGGCCGGCGCGGGGTATACGAACTGCTGCTGGTCGACGAGTCGATCCGCTCGCTGATCCACCGCAACGCGGCCGACGCGGAGATTCTCGCCGCCGGTCGTGCGGAAGGGATGCGCACGCTGCGCGACGATGCCGAGCGCTGGCTCGCGTCCGGCGCGACGTCGCTCGAGGAAGTGTTGCGCGTGACGGGAGGCGCATAGCGCGATGCCGGCATTCCGTTTCGAAGCAATCGATTCGGCGGGACGCGCGCAGAAGGGCGTCATCGACGCCGACAGCGCGCGTGCCGCGCGCGGCCAGCTGCGTACGCAGGGGCTGACGCCGCTCGTCGTCGAGCCGGCCGCCAGCGCGACGCGCGGGGCGCGGTCGCAGCGGCTCGCGTTCGGCCGCAAGCTGTCGCAGCGCGAACAGGCGATCCTGACGCGCCAGCTCGCGAGCCTGCTGATCGCTGGGCTGCCGCTCGACGAGGCGCTCGGCGTGCTGACCGAGCAGGCCGAGCGCGACTACATCCGCGAACTGATGGCCGCGATCCGCGCGGAAGTGCTCGGCGGCCATTCGCTCGCGAATGCGCTGGGCCAGCATCCGCGCGACTTCCCCGAAATCTATCGCGCGCTCGTCGCGGCCGGCGAGCACACCGGCAAGCTCGGCATCGTGCTGTCGCGCCTCGCCGACTACATCGAGCAAAGCAACGCGCTGAAGCAGAAGATCCTGCTGGCGTTCACGTATCCGGGGATCGTCACGCTGATCGCATTCGGCATCGTCACGTTCCTGCTGAGCTATGTCGTGCCCCAGGTCGTCAACGTGTTCGCGAGCACGAAGCAGCAGCTGCCCGTGCTGACGATCGTGATGATGGCGCTGTCGGATTTCGTGCGGCACTGGTGGTGGGCGATCCTGATCGCAGTCGTGCTCGTCGTGTGGTTCGTGAAGGCGACGCTGTCGCGTGACGGCCCGCGGCTGCGCTTCGACCGCTGGGTGCTGACCGCGCCGCTGGCAGGCAAGCTCGTGCGCGGCTACAACACGGTGCGGTTCGCGAGCACGCTCGGCATCCTCACCGCGGCGGGCGTGCCGATCCTGCGCGCGTTGCAGGCGGCCGGCGAGACGCTGTCGAACCGCGCGATGCGCGCGAACATCGACGACGCGATCGTGCGCGTGCGCGAAGGCTCCGCGCTGTCGCGCGCGCTGAACAACGTGAAGACGTTTCCGCCGGTGCTCGTGCACCTGATCCGTTCCGGCGAAGCGACGGGCGACGTGACGACGATGCTGGATCGTGCGGCCGAAGGCGAAGCGCGCGAGCTCGAGCGCCGCACGATGTTCCTGACGAGCCTGCTCGAGCCGCTCCTGATCCTGGCGATGGGCGGCATCGTGCTCGTGATCGTGCTGGCCGTGATGCTGCCGATCATCGAGCTGAACAACATGGTGCAGTAACGGCCCGACAGTCGATCGGGCCGCTACCGTTCAGCGCATGTAGATCGCGGGGGACGGCGTGTTCGCCGGCAGCTGGATTTCGGCGCGGGCGCCGTTGCGGTCGACGACGATCGAGCGGGGGCGGACTTCGGCGAGCTTCGCGCCGGGCGTGACCTCCGCACCGAGCGACACGGCGCGCGGCGGTTCGCCGCCGACGCCGACGATCGCGGCGGCACCGCGATCGAGCGAGAGGATGCCGAACAGGTGGATGTCCTGCACGGGATTCTTGTCGAGCTGACCGCCGAAGAGCGCCGCGGCGTCCTCGGTACGGATCGGCAGCCGCGCGGCGGCGGCGGGCAGCGGCGCTTCACGGGCTGACAGCGTGACGACCCAGTAGGTGGCCGTCGCGCACAAACCCGCGAAGAGGGCTAGGGAGAGGATCCGGATCGAGAGCGCGTTCATGCGCGCTATTGTACGGATCTATGTGAAATTTGCGTTGGGTGAAAGCCCTCGGCAATGCGCGCCTTACAATGCGTGCTCCGCGCCCGCGGGTCCGGAAGGTTGCCGTCAGGCAATCGTCCGGTGCACCGGGCGCGTCACGCAACCAACGACATTTTTTGGAAAGAGGTAGTCAGTCATGCAAACGTGGATCACTCGCCGCAACGCGGCCGTGCGTCGTCAGCGCGGTTTCACGCTGATCGAGATCATGGTGGTGGTCGCGATCCTCGGGATCCTCGCGGCGCTGATCGTGCCGAAGATCATGAGCCGCCCGGACGAGGCGCGCCGCATCGCCGCGAAACAGGACATCGGCACGATCATGCAGGCGCTCAAGCTGTACCGTCTCGACAACGGCCGCTACCCGACCCAGGATCAGGGCCTGAACGCACTGATCCAGAAGCCGTCCACTGATCCGATCCCGAACAACTGGAAGGACGGCGGTTATCTCGAGCGCCTGCCGAACGATCCGTGGGGCAACGGGTACAAGTACCTGAACCCGGGCGTGCACGGCGAGATCGACGTGTTCAGCTACGGCGCCGACGGCAAGGAAGGCGGCGACGGCAACGATACCGACATCGGTTCGTGGCAATAAGCGCTCACTGACCGGCCCGACGCTTCGTTCCCGTTCTTCATGCTCGCCATTCGCACGACCTCCCGCTGCGGTCGCGACCGCCGTGTGCGTTGCGGCGCGGCTTCGTCCGTGCCGGCGCATGCCGACGGCGGGCCGACGAAGCACGGTGCGCGGCGGCGTCGCACGCGCGGCTTCACGCTGCTCGAAATGCTGGTCGTGCTCGTGATCGCGGGCCTGCTCGTGTCGCTCGCGTCGCTGTCGCTCACGCGCAATCCGCGTACCGACCTGCGCGAGGAAGCGCAGCGCATCGCGCTGCTGTTCGAGACCGCCGGCGACGAGGCGCAGGTGCGTGCCCGGCCGATCGCGTGGCAGCCGACCGCACACGGCTTCCGTTTCGACGTGAGCTCGCCCGACGGCTGGCGCACGCTGCGCGACGACCTGCTGCGCCCGCGTGACTGGGACGGCGGCGTCACGGGCGCCGACATCGACTATCCGGGGTCCGACACGCGCGCGAGCCGCGTCGTGTTCGGCACCGAGAGCATCGACACGCCGGTGCGCGTGACGCTGCATTCGGCCGCCGGCAGCGCGACGATCGTCGGCACCGGCAACGGCCGCTACGAGGTGCAATGACGATGCGTCGTCGCCTGCCCTTCCCCGTTGCTTCATCGCACCGCCATGCCCCAACGGGACTGCATGCGCGGCGCGGTTTCACGATGATCGAGGTGCTGGTCGCGCTCGCGATCATCGCGGTCGCGCTCGCCGCGTCGATCCGCGCGGTCGGGACGATGGCGACCAACGCCTCCGATCTTCATCGCCGGCTGCTCGCCGGCTGGAGCGCCGACAACGCGCTCGCGCAGATGCGGCTCACGCATGCGTGGCCGGAGATCGGCGAGCAGAGTTTCGACTGCTCGCAAGGCAACGTGCAGCTCGTCTGCACGCAGCGCGTGAGCACCACGCCCAACCCGGTGTTCCGGCGCGTCCGGATTTCGGTGAGCACGCCCGGGCAGGCCGGCGTGCTCGCGCAGATGGTGACGGTGGTCGCGAATGAAACCAGCCGTCCGCTCTGACGCGCCGATGCGACGCCCGTTCGCCCGCCCCGCCCGCGGCTTCACGCTGATCGAGCTGATGATCGCGATCGCGATCCTCGCGGTGGTCGCGATTCTCGCGTGGCGCGGGCTCGACCAGATCATGCGCGGTCGCGACAAGGTCGCGGCCGCGATGGAAGACGAACGCGTGTTCGCGCAGATGTTCGACCAGATGCGCATCGACGCGCGGCTCGCCGCGACCGACGACGAAGCCGGCCAGCCGGCGATCGGCGTCGCCGGCAACACGCTGCAGATCGTCCGCGAACTCGAGGTGCCGGGCGTCGCGCCGCGGCTGCAGGTGGTCCGCTACCGGATCGCCGGCGGGCGGGTCGTGCGCTACGCGTCGCCGCCGGTCGACGACGCGAACCGGCTGCGCGGCATGCTGAAGGACAGCAGCGTCGAAGGCTGGAGCTGGGTCGCGCTGATGGGCGGCGTCGGCGCGATCGACGCGAAGCTGTACGTGCCGCGCGTGGGCTGGACCACCAACCTGCAGACGGCCGACGACGCGCTCGCGCAGAACAACGATGCGCTCAAGGTGCCGCAGCTCGGCAACGCGCCGCCGACGCGCGCGGTGACGGGGCTGCAGGTCAGCATCGGTGCGACGTCGCTGCGCGTGCCGGTCACGCGCATCTTCCTCGTCGGGGAATGACGATGCGCGCGCGCCCTCCCCGTTCATTGCCTGCCGCCCGTGCTGCCGGTCACGCACGGGCACGCGGCCGCCAGCGCGGCGCGGCGATCATCACCGCGCTGCTCGTCGTCGCGCTGTCGGCGATCCTCGTCTCGGGGATGCTGTGGCGCCAGCAGGTGCAGATCCGCCGCATTGAGAACCAGCGCGAGATCGCGCAGGCGCAGTGGGTCGCGCGCGGCGCGCTCGACTGGACGCGGATGATCCTGCGCTCCGAAGGCGATACGGCGCCCGGCATCACGTACCTCGGCGGCATCTGGGGCGTGCCGATCGCGAAGACGAAACTGTCGGACTTCCTCGGGCGGATCGGCGCGCCCAACGACGCCGGCGGCGAAGACACCTATATCTCCGGCTCGATCGAGGACGCCCAGGCGAAGTTCAACCTGCGCAACCTCGTGGCGTCGCCGGCGCCCGGCGTGCTGCAGTTGAACGTCACGCAGGTCCAGGCGTTCCAGCGCCTGCTGACGACGCTCGGCTACGACGGCGCGTTCGCGAAACGCGTCGCGCTGCAGGTGCGCGCGGGCCTGCTGAATTCGGCGACGCGTTTCCAGATGCCCACGCTGCCGGGCGGCGGCACGGCGCCGCCGGTCACCGCGCCGGTGGCGACCGATCAGCAGGGCGGCGGCGGCTTCACCGACGATCCCGGCATGACGGGCGGCGATCGCGGGCCCGCGCCGCTGATGATGACGGGGGTCGACAGCCTGCTCGACGTCGACGGCGTGACGCCCGAGATGGTCGCGCGGCTGCGCCCGTTCGTCACCGTGCTGCCGACCACGACGCCCGTGAACATGAACACCGCGCCGGCCGAGGTGATCGCGGCGCTGATCCCGGGGATGAGCGTGTCGTCCGCGCAGGCGCTCGTGTCGCGCCGCGAGACCGTGTTTTTCCGCAACGTCGCCGATGTGCAGCTCGCGCTGCGCGGCGCCGGTGCACCGCCGAACGTGACGCTCGACTCGAGTCTCGTCGACGTCAATTCGAGCTATTTCATCGTGCATGGCCGGATCCAGCACGAACGCGCGGAGGTCGATCGCACCTCGCTCGTGTATCGTGATCCGACCACGCATTCGACACGGGTCGTGCGCATTCGCGACCAGCTATAACGACGCCATTCGGGAGAGGAGCTCTTGTGAGCACGTTGATTGTTTCTTTGCCGCCGCGCGAGCCTGCCGTGCCGTTGCAGGAATGGCAGTGGCCCGAGCTGCCGTTCACGCTCGTCGACAAGGCCGGCCACGTGCAGCGCGCGGGCCGCGCCGCGCTGGCGCTGCTGCCGCGCGCGAATGCGACGGTGCTGATCGTCGCCGCGCGCGACGTGCTGCTGCTGGCCGCGACCGTGCCGCCGCTCAAGGGTCCGAAGCTGCGCCAGGCGCTGCCCAACATCGTCGAGGATCAGCTGATCCAGGATCCGCTCGGCTGTCACATCGCGCTCGATCCGGATGCGCTGCCCGACGGGCGCCGCGTGCTGGCCGTCGTCGATCGCGCGTGGTTCCGCACGATCTGCGAAGCGTTCACGGCGGCCGGCCACCGGCACCTGAGCGCGGTGCCCGCGACACGCTGCCTGCCGGCGCCGCACGCACCGGCCGCGCCGGCCGACGGCGAGGTCGACGTTGCGGC
>NZ_QOBB01000095.1:0-26356 GCF_024704855.1 Burkholderia sp. HAN2018
GCCTCGGCGAGCAGCGCGTCCGCATGCTCGACGCCCTGCGCCGCGAGCCAGGCCGCGGCCGCGTCGGGCGCCGGCACGGTCATCGGCCACTGCCGGCAGCGGCTGATGATCGTCGGCAGCAGGCGGTCGATACGCGCCGACACGAGCAGGAACACGACGCCGGACGGCGGCTCCTCCAGCGTTTTCAGCAGCGCGTTCGACGCGGCGACGTTGAGCGCCTCGGCCGGATACAGCACGACGACGCGCGCGCCGCCGCGGTGCGAACCGACCCCGCAGAAATCGAGCAGCGCGCGCACCTGCTCGATCTTGATTTCCTTGCTCGGCGCACGGGTCTTCTTGCCGCCTTCGTCCGCGTCGGCCGCTTTCGGGTCGTCCGCGGCGCCCGGCGCCTCGCCCGCCAGCGCCTCGGGCAGCACGATCCGGTAGTCCGGATGGTTGCCCTGCGAGAACCACGTGCAGGCCGCGCAGGCGCCGCACGGCTCGCCGTTCGGCTGCGGCGATTCGCACAGGAAGCCCTGCGCGAGATGCTGCGCGAACTGCAGCTTGCCGATCCCGGCCTGGCCATGCAGCAGCAGCGCGTGCGGCCATTGCGCACGCAGTTGCTGCAGGCGGTTCCAGTCGTCGGTCTGCCACGGATAGATCATGTGGTGCGTTCCTTGCGAATTACAGCGCGGCGAGCACGCGCTCGAGCTGCTGGCGAATCTCGGGAATCGTCCGCGTCGCGTCGACGATCGCGAAACGGTGCGGCGCCTCTTCCGCACGCCGCAGGTATTCGCCGCGCGTGCGCGCGAAGAACGCGTCGGATTCGCTTTCGAACTTGTCGGGCATGCGCGCGGCGCCGCGCCGCTCGCTCGCGACCTGCGGCGCGACGTCGAACAGCACCGTCAGGTCGGGCTGGAAGCCGCCCTGCACCCAGCGCTCGAGCGTCTCGAGCTTGTCGCGCGGCAGCCCGCGGCCGCCGCCCTGGTACGCGAACGTCGCATCGGTGAAGCGATCGGACACGACCCAGTCGCCGCGCGCGAGCGCCGGCTCGATCACGAGCGCGAGATGCTCGCGACGCGCGGCGAACATCAGCAGCGCTTCCGTCTCGAGATCCATCGGCTGGTTCAGCAGGATCTCGCGCAGTTTCTCGCCGAGCTGCGTGCCGCCCGGCTCGCGGGTGACGACGACTTGCCGGCCGGCCGCGGCCAGCTTGCCCTGGAGGCGTTCGCAGAACCATTGCAGGTGGGTGGTCTTCCCCGCCCCGTCGATGCCTTCGAACGTGATGAATTTACCGCTCGCCATTATTGACCTCGTATGTACTTGTCCACGGCCTTGTTGTGGTCGCCGAGCGTGTCCGAGAACACGCTCGTGCCATCGCCTTTCGCGACGAAATAGAGCGCGCTCGTCTGGGCCGGATTGATCGCTGCCTGCAGCGCGGCGACGCCCGGCAACGCGATCGGCGTCGGCGGCAGCCCGCGTCGGGTGTAGGTATTGTAAGGAGTGTCGGCCTGCAGGTCGCGCTTGCGCAGGCGGCCGTCGTACGCGTCGCCGAGCCCGTAGATCACCGACGGATCGGTCTGCAGCGGCATGCCGATGCGCAGCCGGTTCGCGAACACGGCCGCGACGAACGCGCGATCGGCCGCATGGCCCGTTTCCTTCTCGACGATCGACGCAATCGTCAGCACTTCGTAAGGCGTCTTGTACGGCAGGCCCGGCACGCGCGCGGCCCAGGCCTCGTCGAGACGCGTCTGCATCAGATGGTATGCGCGCCGATAGATGTTCAGGTCGCTCGTGCCCTTGTCGAACAGGTAGGTATCGGGGAAGAACAGCCCCTCGCCGCTGCCGCGTTGCACCGCGTTGTCCGGCGCGCCGATCGCGCGCAGCAGCTCGGCGTCGCTCATGCCGGCCGTCGAGTGGGCAAGATCGGGGTTCGCATCGAGTTCCGCGCGCATCCGCTTGAAGGTCCAGCCTTCGATGACCGTCGCGACGTATTCGTTCACGTCGCCGCGCGCGATCTTCTGGAGTACCTCGTACGGCGTGATGCCGGTCTTGAATTCGTAATTGCCGGACTTGAGCCGGCTCGACAGCCCGAGCACGCGCGTCATCGCGACGAAGCCGAGCGGCTCGACCGGCACGCCGCCGCGCCTGAGCTGCAGCGCGACGCTCTTCACGCTGCTGCGCGGCTTGATCGTGACGTCGAGCGATGCGGAACCCAGCAGCAGTGGCCGGGTCGCCCAGTAATACCCGCCGCCCGCGCCGGCAGCGGCCACAACGACGGCCAGCGCCACGATCGTCGCGGCGCATTTCTTCAGTAGGGACATGGAAACGTGACTCAGGTAAGACCCATATAATACTTGCTCGCCTTCGTCAAAGTCAGGGTTGACTGTTCCCTCATTCCATGAGCACACCGTTCGCTTCACCGGCTGCCCAGGCCGCATCTGCCTCGCTCCCCGTTTTTCCCCGCCCGTCCGCCGCCGATTTCGACGCGCCGGGCGCCTGCATGCCGTTGCCGCAGTTCGGCGTGATCGACGTGGCCGGCGACGACGCCGCGACGTTCCTGCACAGCCAGCTCACCAACGACATCGAGCATCTCGACGCCGCGAGCGCGCGGCTGTCCGGCTATTGCTCGCCGAAGGGGCGCCTCCTCGGGTCGTTCCTCGCGTGGCGCGCCGGCCACGGCGTGCGCCTGCTGGTGTCGAAGGACGTGCAGCCCGCCGTGCAGAAGCGGCTGTCGATGTTCGTGCTGCGCGCGAAGGCGAAACTGACGGACGCGAGCGACACGCTCGCGGTGGTCGGCTTCGCGGGCGACGTGCGCGACGTGCTGTCGGGCATCTTCGACGCGCTGCCGGACGGCGTGCACGTGAAGGTCGACGGCCCGGCCGGCACGCTGATCCGCGTGCCCGATGCAGCCGGCCGCAAGCGCTATCTGTGGATCGGCCCGCGCGCGGAAGTCGACGCGCGCGTCGCCGCGCTCGGCGGTACGCTGCCGGTCGTGTCGCCGGCCGTATGGGACTGGCTCGACGTCCGCGCGGGCGAACCGCGCATCACACAGCCTGCCGTCGAACAGTTCGTGCCGCAGATGGTCAACTTCGACGTGATCGGCGCCGTTAACTTTCGCAAGGGATGCTACCCGGGCCAGGAAATCGTCGCACGCAGCCAGTACCGCGGCACGATCAAGCGCCGCACGGCGCTCGCGCACGTCGCCGGCGAGACCGATACCGTGCATGCCGGCGTCGAGCTGTTCCACAGCGACGATCCCGGCCAGCCGTGCGGGATGATCGTCAACGCGGCGGCCGCGCCCGCGGGCGGCGTCGACGCGCTCGTCGAGATCAAGCTCGCCGCGCTCGACAACGGCACGGTGCACCTCGGTTCGGCCGACGGCCCGGTGCTCGCGTTCGACGCGCTGCCGTACGCATGGCCGACGGAAGCGTGACGCACTGACAACCCGTTCGTGCGCCGGCTCGCGAGTCGCAGCCGGCGCCCGATGTTTCCTGCGAGAGATTCGCCCGATGTGTCTGATTGCCTTCGACTGGCAGCCCGATGCCGCCGCCGGTCCCGTCTTTACCCTCACCGCCAACCGCGACGAGTTCTTTCGCCGGACGAGCGCGCCGGTTTCGTGGTGGGAAGATGTCCCGGGCGTACTGGCCGGCCGCGATCTCGAAGCGGGCGGCACGTGGCTCGGCGTCTCGCGCGACGGCCGGTTCGCCGCGCTGACGAACTACCGCGCGCCGTTCGACATCCGCGCCGGCGCGCCGACCCGCGGCAAGCTCGTGTCCGATTTCCTCGGCGGCCCGTCCGTTGCGCCGCTCGACTATCTCGGGCGGCTGGCCGAGCATGCGGCCGTCTACAACGGCTTCAACCTGCTCGTCGGCGACTGGAGGCGGCGCGAACTCGCGTGGTTCTGCAATCGTGCGCCCGAAGGCGAAAGCGGTGTCGCCGCCCCCGTCGCGATCGCGCCCGGCGTGCATGCGCTGTCGAATGCGCGGCTCGATACGCCCTGGCCGAAAGTGGTGCGCAAACGCGCGGAGCTCGGCACGCTGCTCACCGACAATCCGACCCCGTCGCTCGACGACCTGATCGCGTTGATGCGCGACCCGCATGTCGCGGCCGACGACGCGCTGCCGCACACGGGCATTCCGATCGAGCGCGAGCGCGCGCTGTCGGCCGCGTTCATCGAGACGCCCGAATACGGCACGCGCGGCACGACCGCGCTGCGCGTCACGATGAAGGAAGGCGTGCGGCTCACGGTCGAGATCAAGGAGCGCTGCGACGACGACGGTTCGCACCGTACCGTGCGGCCGGGTTCGTTCGAGCGCGCGTTCACGTTCGACCTCGACGCGACCCCGCCGCGCTGAGCACGCGTGCGGGCGCCGTGCTACGGCGCCCGCGCCATCTCGACGTGCGGCACGCCGGCTTCGACGAACGGTTCACCGACCGCCGTGAAGCCGTGCCGCAAGTAGAACGACACGGCCGAATCCTGCGCATAGAGCCGCACGACGATTTCGCCGCGGCGCCGCGCCGCGTCCAGCAGCGCGTCCAATACGGCCGACCCGACGCCCTGGCCGCGTGCATCGGCCAGCACCGCGACGCGGCCGATCGTGCCCGACGGCAGCAGCCGCCCCGTCGCGACCGCGCGGCGTACGCCGGTCGCCGCATCGACCCGGTACGCCACCGCGTGGAGCGACAGCGGATCGTCGTCGTCGAGCTCCCATTCCGGCGGAATCTGCTGCTCGCGCACGAACACCGCGTCGCGGATCCGCGCGGCGTCGCCGCCCAGCACCGTCCAGTCGCCCGTTTCCACCACGCCGTCCGTCATCGCAGCTCTCCACGCGGCGCGCGCGCCGTCAAATGCCGTCAAACGTCGTCGAATGCGGCCTTCAGTGCCGCGACCGCGTCGGCATGCGCGGCCCGCACCTCGGGGATGTAGCCGCCCATCTTGAAGAATTCGTGGATCATCCCCGGATAGCAGACCAGCGTGACCGCATTGCCCGCCGCACGCAACTTCTCCGCATACGCGGCCCCCTCATCGCTCAGCGGATCGTATTCGGCCGTCGCGATCCACGCCGGCGCGACGCCCGCGAACGACGGCGCATCGCGCGTGCCGTCGAGCGGCGCGAAACGCCAGTCGTCGCGGTCCGCCCGATCGCGCACGTATTGCGTGAAGAACCACTGGATCGTGTCCTGCGTCAGCAAGTAGCCGTTCGCGAGCCGTGCGTGCGATCCGGTGTCCTGGTAGCCCGTCACGCCCGGATAGATCAGCATCTGCAGCGCGAGGCGAATGCCCGCATCGCGTGCGAGCACCGCGCAGACGGTCGCGAGCGTGCCGCCCGCGCTGTCGCCGCCGACGGCCAGCCGTTCGGCATCGATGCCGAACGTGGCGGCCTCGCGATGCAGCCATTGCAACGCGTCGTCGGCATCATTCACCGCGGTCGGGAACCGGTGCTCCGGCGCGAGCCGGTAGCCGACCGACAGCACCGCACACTGCGCGTCGTGCGCGAACATCCGGCACAACGCGTCGTGCGTATCGACGCTGCCGACCGTGAAACCGCCGCCGTGGTAGTACACGAGCGCAGGCAGCGGCTCCGCGAGGCTCGGCGCGACCGGCAGGTACAGCCGCGCGCCGATCGTGCGGCCATCGCGTGTCGGGACCACGCACTCCTCGACCGAATGCATCGGCGCCGGTGCGACGTCGAGGATCGGCGCGCTCTTCTCGTACGCGGCGCGCGCCTGCTGCGGCGTCTGGTGATGGTAGGACGGACGTTTCGCGCGCTCGATCATGTCGAGCACCTGGGCGATTTTCGGATTCAGCGGCATCGATAAGGACGGCGCCGGTGCGACGCCGTGAACGGACAAGCGTCACATGATGCCACGCCCTCGTCGCGCAGGCGCGGTGCGCAATCCCGGCCCTCTCTCGGCCTGCCGTGAACGCGTTCGACGGCACACCTGCGCCGTGAAAAACAAAACGGCCCTGCCGGCAAAGCGGCAGGGCCGTGCGTCCCGGCGCTTACGCGTCGCTCGGGCCGGGCTGGGCGTCCGGCGCCGTGCGCGAGCGTTGCCGCTTGATGTCGCGGCCCACCGCGAGCCGCCGCATGTACTTGAACGTGCCGAGCGCCTTCGCGACGAAATTGCCGTCGCTGTCGCGCACTTCGCCTTCGCAGTAGGCCATCGTCGTCGAACGATGCATCACGCGCCCGTAAGCGCGCAACTCGCCGCGCCCCGGCTGCATGAAGTTCACCTTCATCTCGACCGTCACGACGCCGACGCCGTCGTCGGTCAGGCTGCGCGCGGCCATCGCGAGAGCGATGTCCGCGAGCGTCATCGTCACGCCGCCGTGCGCGATGCTCCACGTGTTCATGTGCCGCTCTTCGAGCGGCAGCACGAGCTCGCTCGCCCCGTCCTTCGCGGACACGAGCTGCACGCCGAGCAGGTCGACGAACGGGCTTTCAATCGACGGGCCGTCCGTCGGGGTTGCCGCGTCGCTCATCGTGCGGTGTCGACGATGTAGTCGACGCATTCGCGCGACTCGGCCACCGCGACGACGAATTTCTTCACTTCCTGGTGAACCGGGTGCACCTGGTAGGCATCGAGCGCGGCCTTGTCCGCGAAATCGGACACGAGCACGATGTCGGCGGTCGCGTCGAGGCCGGGCGTTGCCACGCCGACGTCGATCTGCAGCGTGCCCGGCACGAGGTCGCGGCAGCCTTCGAGCTTTTCCTTCAGCTTCAGCGCGTTCTGCGCGCGCGTCGCGCCTTCGGCCGATTCTTTCAACTTCCACATGACGATATGTCGGATCACTTCGGTTGCTCCTGTTCGTTGATGTTCACGAAGCGGGCTCGGCCCGCTTCGTGGCCGGCCGGATGATGCCCGACCAGTCGTCTGCCCGCTTCGCTTGCACACGGTCGCGGCAACGGGGAAAAAACGCGTATCGAATCGGCTGTCGTCCGGCCTTTCCGGCGACGATACGCGCATTTTCACCGTGTCGCTCACCGACGGCGCGATCCGCGCAAGCGGCGGCGATCGCCAAGCCTACCAAACTTGAAGGCTCCGATGGAACGATCGCGCAGCCTTCCATTGAATCGCGGGAACGCGGCTTGCCCGGCTTCGCGCGCGCCGCTTCGGCGTAGGCCTGCATGCCTCGGCAATCGCCCGCGCAAACTCGACGATTCAATTCCGGCACGGCAGCAATCGGCAAAATGAAACGTCATTGCCGATTATTTATTCAGCGAATATCCGGATTCCAATACCCGCCTTCATTAAATCGCATAATTTACCGACTCAATGAGTAATAGTTACGATCGCCTTTTCGCAAAACTGCCTGAAATCAGGAAAACGTGATTGACTTCGATTCTTCCGAAAATTTAGAATCCCCTACAGCGGCTTACGATTGATTTTCTCCCGCCGCACACAAGCCGGCACGCACCTGTACGAACGCCGTCCGCCTTGCCTTTTCTCGCTTCACGTCGGGGCGGCGTCCCTTGCCGTTTCAGCTTTCGGCATTTATCGCCTGTTTGCCGATTTCCTGCTCGATTCACTCACCGCAACAGCATCACATCCTGATTAACACCCGGCATTCACTTGAATGCCCGCGACACGGTACCAAACGGACAACAGATCCGTTCATTCGACCATCTCGATAAAAAATCGCCAGTCATCAGGAGGGACATCAACATGCATCGCCCTGTAAAGTCGCTGTGCCTCGGAATAATCTGCGCCGGCCTGCTCGCGGCCTGCAACGACGACAACGTCGAATCGAACAGCCCGCCGTCGAACAACGCCGCGCTGTCGTTCCGTATGGACGCCGGCGGCCAGATCAACGCGTTCTACCGGCAGGACAAGGTCGCCGCGCACCTGCTGGTGCGCTCGTCGACGAAACCGCGCCTGCTCGTGGTCTTCCCCGCCGGCAACAGCGGCACGGGGCTGTGGTTCGACGACACCGCGCAGCCGGTGAACTGGAGCCTCGACACGCCGCCGTCCGCGCTGTCGGCACCCGACGCGCACGGCCGCCCGCTGTACGGCATCGGCGCCGACGTGTCGGTGGACACCGGCACGCTGACGATCCGCCAGGGCGTGCTCAGCAACGTGCGCTTCCTGCGCGACTTCAACGGCGGCGCAACGATTCCGCAACAGATTCTCGCCGCGCCGACGGTCCAGGGCAGCGCCGCGCAATGGCAACGCGACCGGATCGACGGCGCGCCCGGCTATTCGCTGCGCATCACGTTGCGCGACGGCGGCAGCATCGTGCCGGCTGCGGGCGGCAAGCTCGTCCTGAGCGCACCGGCGGGCTCGCACACGCTGCGGCTGCATGTCGATGCGCTGTCGGGCGAGACGCCGTTGTCGCCGATCACGCGCGCCGACCTGCTCGCGCCGTCGGTGAACCCCGACCCCGTGAGCCAGAACGTGCTCGAATTCCTGAGCTTCCACGACAAGCTGCTGGCGGGCTCGTGGCAGTACGACACCTACTTCGGCCGCGACACGCTGATCTCGGTTCGCATGCTGATGCCCGTGCTCGAACCCGCGGCGATCGAGGCCGGCCTGTCGTCGGTGCTGAGCCGGCTGTCGGCCGACGGCAAGGTCGCGCACGAGGAAGGCATCGGCGAGTTCGCACTCGTCGACAACCAGAAGAACGGGAAACCGAACGATCCGACGCCGACCTACGACTACAAGATGATCGACAGCGACTACCTGCTCGCGCCGATCGCGGCCGCGTGGCTGATCGACGATACGCGCGGCCAGGCGCGTGCGGCTGCGTATCTCGCGCAGCGCGGCAGCGACGGGCAGACCAACGGCGCCCGCCTGGTCGTCAACCTGCTGCACGTCGCGACCACCGCGCAGCCGTTCGCGCAGCAGCCGTCGGTCGCGAACCTGATCCACCTGCGGCCCGGCGAGATCGTCGGCAACTGGCGCGACAGCACCGACGGGCTCGGCGGCGGCGTCTACCCGTATGACGTGAACGCGGTGCTCGTGCCGGCCGCGTTGCGCGCGGCGAACGCGTTCCTCACGCGCGGCCTGCTCGATCCGTACCTGGATGCCGGACAGCGCGCGACGCTCGCTAACACGGCTAACCAGGCGGCCACATGGGAAACGCAGGCGCCGCCACTGTTCCAGGTCAGCGTGCCGGCCGCGCAGGCGACCGCCGACGTGTCGGCCTATGCGCCGTCCGCCGGCGTGCCGGCCGGTGCCGCGCCTGGCGCACCGCTGGCCTTCTACGCGCTGTCGCTCGATCAGCAGGGCAACCCGATTCCGGTGATGAACTCCGATGGCGGCTTCGCGTTGCTGTTCGGCACACCGCCGGACGACCAGCTCCAGCGGATCGTCGCCGACGTCACGCGGCCGTTCCCGACCGGGCTCGTGACCGATGCCGGCATGCTGATCGCGAACCCTGCGTATGCGAGCCAGGCACTGTGGCCGAAATTCACGAGTTCCGCGTATCACGGCACGGTGATCTGGTCGTGGCAGCAGGCGATGTGGGTGGCCGGGCTCGATCGCCAGCTCGCGCGCCAGGACCTGTCGGCCGCGACCCGCACGCTGCTCGCGCAGGCGCGGCAGACGATCTGGCAGGTGATCTCGAACGGGCGCGACATGCGGACGTCGGAGATGTGGACGTGGTCCTACGTGAACGGCAAGTACCAGACCGACGCGTTCGGCACGCGCAGCGCCGATGCGACCGAAGCCAACGCGGCACAGCTCTGGAGTACGACGTATCTCGCGATCCGCGATCCGCAGCAGCGCGCGGGCAAGTACTGGTGGCAGGCGTCGCGGCAGATGCAGGATGCGCAGCCGGAAAACGCCGCGGCCCTGGCATCGCGCTAGCTGCGTATCGCCCGTCGCATGCTGACCGGGCATGCTGAAGCCCCGGGTACGTTACCTCGCCCGGGGCTTGGGCAGAAACCGAAACGATCGACACGCCTTCGGCACGGCCGCGCTGCCGAACGTCCCGCGTGCCGCGCCACCCCGCGTCACCGCGACACGACGCGGTTTCGCCCTTCCCGCTTCGCCTGGTACAACCGTTCGTCGACCACGCGCAGCAACGCGTCGACCGTGCTGCCGTCGACCCCGTATTGCGCGACGCCGACGCTGACCGTCACCTGCACGCGCTTGAAATCGAGCCCGAACGGCGAGCTCGCGATCGACGAGCGCACGCGCTCGGCCGTCATCCGCGCGCCTTCGAGCGGCATCTCGGGCAGCAACGCCATGAACTCCTCGCCGCCGACCCGCGCGAGCCCGCCGGCCGGCCGGATCGCGTCGAGGCACTGACGCACGACGCCGCGCAGCACCTCGTCGCCGATCTGGTGCCCGTACGCATCGTTGATGTTCTTGAAATTGTCGAGATCGAGTGCGAGCAGGCAGAACGGCGTGCCGTCGCGCTCGGCCCGCACCATCTCGCGCTCGACCTGCGCGATGAACTGCCGGCGGTTCGACGCGCCCGTCATCGGATCGGTCGCGGCCATGTATTCGAGCTTCTGGTTCGTGCGCCGCAGTTCCTGCAGCGCGCTCTCGGTGCGCGCCATCGATTCCGACAGCCGGCTCATCAGGTCCTCCTGGCTGTAGATCGCCGAGAACGAGCGCGTCGTCTGCAGCGCCTGCACGACGCCGTAGCTGAGCAGGAAGAAGCCGCCCGCGAAAATCGCGTGCGCGAGCCACCACATGTGATTCCACGGCTTGCCGAGAATGAACGCCAGCGACGACAGCGCAAACGCCATGATCGACACGCCGTAGATCACCATCAGCGGCGAGCGGATCCGGCGCGCGAGCAGCACGGCGACGTTCAGCAGCGAGAACACGAGCGCGCCGCCTTCCATTGACAGCCGCGTGCCCGGCGCGCCCGCGACCGGCGAATACGCGATGTACGCCACGACGACGTTGACGATCACGAAGAACACGATCCACGGCAGCCACGTGCGCACGCTCGTGCGCTTGTCGAAGCGATCGGGCGGACGGGCATAGGACAGCAGGCCCGTGAGCAGCAGGATCGACATCACGAGCCGCGACGCGGGCCCGTACAGCAGGAACAGCCAGATATTGTGATGCGCCATCCCGGTGAACGCACCGTGCAGCGCGTAGATCATCGCGAAGCCGAGAAAGCCGAGTGTCAGCCAGCGCAGCAGCGGTTCGCCGGACGACCGGTAGCACACCCACGTCACGTAGGTAACGAACCCGCCCTCGAGGGTCGCGGCCGCGATCGCGATTTCATGGAACGCGTGGTTCTCGAACACCGCGTGCGGGTCGCTGAAGAACCACAGATAGGCGATCAGATAGGCGGGCAGCAACGCGAATCCGACCAGCAGGCATTTCGCGTAGAGCCTCGCGGCCGCGCTGACGACGCGCGGCGGTTCCCCGGCTGCATAGGTCGTACTCATTCGGTCCCCGGTCGGTCTGCTGCGTTGGTTCGAACCTTCGCGGCACGGATCGTGCGACGCACGATCCGGCCCATCGTGCCGAAAGGCAAATGTCAGAGCAAGTATAGGTGGGGCAAATTGTTTGACAAGTAAGGGGAAACGGCATTGCCCGGCGCACGCCTTTTGCTTCCCGATTGTTTCGAATGGCGGTTCAGTCGCGCCGATTCGCATCGCGGCCGCCTGCCTCGCCGAAGCGAAGCCGCGGCCGCCACCCGCCAAAGATCAGAGGATTTCGAACAGGCCGGCCGCGCCCTGCCCGCCGCCGATGCACATCGTGACGACCACGTACTTCACGCCGCGCCGCTTGCCTTCGATCAGCGCGTGGCCCGTCAGGCGCGCGCCCGACACGCCGTACGGATGGCCGACCGCGATCGCGCCGCCGTTCACGTTCAGGCGATCCTCAGGAATACCGAGCGTGTCGCGGCAGTACAGCACCTGCACCGCGAACGCTTCGTTCAGTTCCCACAGGCCGATATCGTCGACCTTCAGCCCCGCCTGCTTCAGCAGCTTGGGCACCGCGAACACGGGGCCGATGCCCATCTCGTCCGGCTCGCAGCCCGCCACCGCGAAACCGCGGAATACGCCGAGGGGCTGCAGCCCTTCGCGCTGCGCGGCATCGGCGCTCATGACGACGCAGGCCGACGCGCCGTCCGAGAACTGGCTGGCGTTGCCGGCGGTGATCACGCCGCCCGGCACGGCCGACCGGATCTTCGACACGCCTTCGAGTGTCGTGTCCGGGCGGATCCCTTCGTCGGCCGATACCGTCACTTCCTTCGTGAACAGACGGCCCGTGGCCTTGTCGGCGATGCCCGCGAGCACCGTGATCGGCACGATCTCGTCGCGAAAGCGTCCGGCTTCCTGCGCGGCCGCGGCACGCAGTTGCGACTGCACGCCGTACTCGTCCTGCCGCTCCTTCGAGATGCCGTAGCGCTTCGCGACGTTCTCGGCCGTCTGCAGCATGTTCCAGTAGATCTCGGGCTTGTGCTGCGCGAGCCAGCCTTCCTGGATCATGTGGTGGTTCATCTCGTTCTGCACGCACGAGATCGATTCGACGCCGCCCGCGACGTACACCTCGCCTTCGCCCGCGATGATCCGCTGCGCGGCCAGCGCGATGGTCTGCAGCCCCGACGAGCAGAAGCGGTTCACGGTCATCCCCGGCACGCTCACGGGCAGCCCCGCGCGCAAGGCGATCTGCCGCGCGATGTTCGCGCCGGTCGCGCCTTCGGGGTTCGCGCACCCCATGATCACGTCCTCGACGCGCGCGGGGTCGAGCTTCGCGCGTTCGAGTGCGGCCGCGACCACGTGGCCGCCGAGCGTCGCGCCGTGCGTCATGTTGAAAGCACCGCGCCAGGATTTCGCCAGCGGCGTGCGGGCGGTCGATACGATTACGGCTTCGGTCATGCGAGTCTCCTTCGGTCCTGCTTCATGTCCTGCATCGAATGGGGAAAATGCGCTACGCCGCCGGGCGCGCGCCCGCGGACGTCACATGCGCGACGCCCGCTGCCTGCATCTGCTGCCATGCGTGGGCGAGCGACCCGTTCAGGTCGATCGCGCGGCACGCATCGTTGATCACCGCGGCGTCGAAACCGGCCGCACGCGCGTCGAGCGCCGACCACGCGACGCAATAGTCGGTCGCGAGCCCGCAGCACCACACGCGCTTCGCACCGAGCTCGCGCAGATAGCCCGCGAGCCCCGTGCGCGTCGTGCGATCCGCTTCGACGAACGCGGAATAGCTGTCGACCTGCGCGTCGCCGCCCTTGCGGATGACGAGCCGCGCATGCGGGATGTCGAGGTCGCGATGCAGCGCCGCGCCGTCGGTGTCCTGCACGCAGTGCACGGGCCACAGCACCTGCTCGCCGTACGGCAGCGCGAGCGTGGAGAACGGTTCGCGGCCCGGATGGTTCGCCGCGAACGACACGTGCTCGCGCGGGTGCCAGTCCTGCGTCAGCACGACCTGGTCGAAGCGCCGCGCCAGCGCGTTGATCACCGGCACGACCGCGTCGCCGTCGGGCACCGCGAGCGCGCCGCCCGGCATGAAGTCGTATTGCACGTCGATCACGAGCAGTACGTCGTCGGTGTGTCTCATTGCGTTTCTCCGGGTGTTCGTCGCGCCGCGATCCGGCGCGTCAGCCGTTGAACCCGCGGCCAGCCTTCGCGAGCTCGGCGATCGACGGCGCGAGCTGCCATGCGTCGCCGTTCGGCGCGGCCGCGTAGCGGCGAATCGCGCGCTCGACGTTGTAGAGGCCGACCACGTCCGCGTACAGCATCGGGCCGCCCCGCCACAGCGGGAAGCCATAGCCGGTCAGGTAGACCATGTCGATGTCGGACGCCTTCGACGCGATCTTCTCCTCGAGGATCTTCGCGCCTTCGTTCACCAGCGCGAACACGAGCCGCTCGACGATCTCGTCGTCGCCGATCTTGCGCCGCTCGACGCCGCGCTCCTTCGAATACGCGACGACCATCTCGTCGACGAGCGACGACGGCTTTGCCTTGCGCTCGCCCGGCACGTAGTCGTACCAGCCGGCGCCCGTCTTCTGGCCGAAGCGGCCCTGCTCGCACAGGCGGTCGGCGATCTTCGAGTACTGCAGGCCGGGCTGCTCGACATAGCGGCGCTTGCGGATCGCCCAGCCGATGTCGTTGCCGGCGAGGTCGCTCATCCGGAACGGACCCATCGCGAAACCGAATTTCTCGATCGCGCGATCGACCTGCGCGGGCAGCGCGCCTTCCTCGAGCATGAAGAGCGCCTGGCGGATGTACTGCTCGATCATCCGGTTGCCGATGAAGCCGTCGCACACGCCCGACACGACCGCCGTCTTGCGGATCTTCTTCGCCACGGCCATCACGGTGGCAAGCACGTCCTTCGCGGTCTGCGCGCCGCGCACGACCTCGAGCAGCTTCATCACGTTCGCCGGGCTGAAGAAATGCATGCCGACGACGTCCTGCGGACGCTTCGTGAATGCCGCGATCTTGTCGACGTCGAGCGTCGACGTGTTCGACGCGAGGATCGCGCCCGCCTTCGCGACTTCGTCGAGCTTCCTGAACACCTGCTCCTTCACGCCGAGTTCCTCGAACACGGCCTCGACGATCAGGTCGGCATCCTTCAGGTCGTCGTAGGACAGCGTCGGCGTGATCAGCGCCATGCGCGCGTCGAGCTTCTCCTGCGTGAGCTTGCCCTTCTTCACCTGCGCGTCGTAGTTCTTGCGGATCGTCGCGACGCCGCGCTCGAGCGCTTCCTGTTTCGTTTCGAGCAGCGTGACGGGCAGCCCTGCGTTCACGAAGTTCATCGCGATGCCGCCGCCCATCGTGCCCGCGCCGATCACGCCGACACGGCGAATCTCGCGCAGCGGCGTATCGGACGGCACGTCGGGAATCTTGCTCGCCGCGCGCTCACCGAAGAAGGCATGCCGCAGCGCGCGGCTTTCCGGCGTCATCATCAGCGCGACGAAACCCTCGCGCTCGGCGATGCTGCCCTTGTCGAAGCCGTGCAGCACGCCGGCCTCGATCGCGTCGATGCACTTGTGCGGCGCGGGGAAATTCGGTGCGGCGGCCCGGGCCGAGTTGCGCGCGAACTGGATGAAGCCCGCGGCGTTCGCGTGGACGATCTTGCGATCGCGCACGCGCGGATGCGGCCCCTTCTGCGCACCGGCCTTGCGCGCGAACGCGACGGCCGCGTCGAGCAGGTCGCCGTCGGCCATCTCGTCGAACAGCCCGCTCTTCGCGAGTTGCTCCGACGGCACGGGCGCGCCCGACACGATCATGTTCAGCGCGGTTTCGAGCCCCACCGCGCGCGGCAGGCGCTGCGTGCCGCCCGCGCCCGGCAGCAGGCCGAGCTTCACCTCGGGCAGCGCGACCTGCGCGCCGGGTGCCGCGACACGGTAATGCGCGCCGAGCGCGAGCTCGAGGCCGCCGCCCATCACGACGCTGTGCAGCGCCGCGACGACGGGCTTCGCGCTCGCCTCCACCGCGCGGATCACGGTGTGCAGCGTCGGCTCCTGGAGCGCCTTCGGCGTATTGAATTCGGTGATGTCGGCGCCGCCCGAGAATGCGCGTCCTGCGCCGGTCAGCACGATGGCCGTGACCGACGGGTCCTGCGCGGCGCGATCGAGCGCGTCCATGACGCCCTGACGGGTCGACAGGCCGAGCCCGTTGACGGGCGGATTGTTGAGCGTAAGGACGGCCACGCCGTCGCGAGTCGAGTAATCCACTGCCATCTGCCTGCCTCCATGCATCGCGCGCCGGGGTGGCTGCGCTTCATTGTGCGCGGTCGAACAGCCGCATGTCCGGTTGAACGCAGGCAGCATACAACGAAAAAGCACGGTCGTTCAATTTGAATTTTGCTGCCGATCCGGGGACGGATCGGGCGACCGTTTCGCGAGCCGCTTGCGGCCCGGGCGCAGACGTTACGGCTCGCGTTACGACTCGCCGACCGCCGTCGGCAACACGTAATCGCGGAATGTCTCGCGCAGCTTCAGCTTCTGCAGCTTGCCGGTCGCGGTGTGCGGCAGCGAGTCGACGAACACGACGTCGTCGGGAATCCACCATTTCGCGACTTTGCCTTCGTAGAACGCGAGCAGCGCGTCACGGTTCAGGTTCGCCCCTTCGCGCGGCACCACGACGAGCAGCGGGCGCTCGGTCCATTTCGGGTGCGCACAGGCGATGCAAGCGGCCTCGGCCACGCCCGGGTGCGCGATCGCGACGTTCTCGATGTCGATCGAGCTGATCCACTCGCCGCCCGACTTGATCACGTCCTTGCTGCGGTCGGTGATCTGCAGGAAGCCGTCGGGGTCGATCGTCGCGACGTCGCCGGTCGGAAACCAGCCGTCCGACAGCGGCGACGTATCGCCGCGAAAGTAGTGGTCGATCACCCACGGGCCGCGCACCTGCAGCTCGCCGAACGCGACGCCGTCCCAGGGCAGCTCGTGGCCGTCCTCGCCGACGATGCGCATGTCGACGCCGCAGATCACGCGCCCCTGCTTCTCGAGCAGCTTGCGCTGCGCGTCGAGCGGCCGCTGCGACTGCGCCCAGTTGAGCTTCGCGAGCGTGCCGAGCGGCGACAGTTCGGTCATCCCCCAGGCATGGATCACGCGCACGCCGTATTCGTCCTCGAAGGTGCGCAGCATCGCGGGCGGGCACGCGGAGCCGCCGATCACCGTGCGGTTCAGCGTCGAGAAGCGCACACCGGCCTCGCGCATGTAGTTGAGCAGGCCGAGCCACACGGTCGGCACGCCCGCGGAGAACGTCACGCGCTCGGCTTCCATCAGCTCGTACAGCGATTTCCCGTCGAGATCCTTGCCGGGCAGCACGAGCTTGCCGCCCGTGAGCGGCACCGCGTACGGCAGCCCCCACGCGTTGACGTGGAACATCGGCACGACGGGCAGCACCGCGTCCATCGCGGACAGGTTCATCGCGTCCGGCAACGCGGCACCGTACGCGTGCAGCACGGTCGAGCGGTGCGAATACAGCACGCCCTTCGGGTTGCCGGTCGTGCCCGACGTGTAGCAGAGCCCCGACGCCTGCTGCTCGTCGAGGCGCGGCCAGTCGTAGCGGCCGTCCTCCGCTTCGACGAGCGTTTCGTAGCACAGGAACGGCGTCGTGCCGGACGGCAGATGTGCGGCGTCCGTCATCGCGACCCAGCCCTTCACGTGCGGGCACTGCGGCGCGATCGCATCGACGAGCGGGGCGAAATTGATGTCGAAGAAGACGTAGCGGTCTTCCGCGTGATTGACGATGTACGCGATCTGCTCGGGGAACAGACGCGGGTTGATCGTGTGGCACACGGCCCCCATGCCGCCGATCCCGTAATACGCTTCCAGATGCCGGTAGCCGTTCCACGCCAGCGTGCCGACGCGATCGCCGGTTTCGACGCCGAGCCGCGCGAGCGCCTGCGCCAGTTGCTTCGCGCGGCGTTCGCAATCGCGGTACGTGTAGCGATGCAGATCGCCTTCCACGCGCCTCGATACGATCTCCGTGTCGCCGGCATGTCGCGCGGCATGAGAAATCAGCGAGGACACCAGCAACGGCATGTCCATCATCTGGCCCAGCAACGGCTTACCCATCGTCTTGTTCTCCGTGAGGATGCGAATCGGTGACCAGCCTCTGCGGCGCGCCCGTCAGCGGCCCCGGACGGGCGTCGCGCATGGCGCGCGGGCCGCCATGCGGGCGGCGCGGCGCCGCCTTACAATATCGGCTTACCCAGAGGCGCTCAACATGTCGTTTTCCCGAAGCGCAGCCGATACGGCTGACACCCTCCCCGACCTCGCCGCCACGCTCCGCGCGCCCGCCGCCGGCGCGTTCGTCGCGCTCGGCGACGCGTTTCATACGCGGCTGCCGGCCGCGCCGCTTGCCGCGCCGTACGTCGTCGGCTTTTCCGGCGAAGTCGCGCACCTGCTCGACCTGCCGCCGTCGCTCGCCGCGCAGCCCGGCTTCGCCGAGCTGTTCGCCGGCAACCCGACGCGCGACTGGCCCGCGCACGCGATGCCGTACGCATCGGTGTATTCCGGCCACCAGTTCGGCGTGTGGGCGGGCCAGCTCGGCGACGGCCGCGCGCTGACGATCGGCGAGCGCACCGGCACCGACGGCCGCCGCTACGAATTGCAGCTGAAAGGCAGCGGCCGCACGCCGTATTCGCGGATGGGCGACGGCCGCGCGGTGCTGCGCTCGTCGATCCGCGAATTCCTGTGCTCGGAAGCGATGCATCACCTCGGCATCCCGACCACGCGCGCCCTGACGGTGATCGGTTCCGACCAGCCGGTGGTGCGCGAGGAAATCGAGACGTCGGCCGTCGTCACGCGCGTGTCGGAGAGCTTCGTGCGCTTCGGCCACTTCGAGCACTTCTTCTCGAACGATCGCCCCGACCTGCTGCGCCAGCTCGCCGATCACGTGATCGACCGCTTCTATCCGGATTGCCGCCACGCCGACGATCCATACCTCGCGCTGCTCGAAGCGGCGACGCTGCGCACGGCGGATCTCGTCGCGCAGTGGCAGGCCGTCGGCTTCTGCCACGGCGTGATGAACACCGACAACATGTCGATCCTCGGCGTGACGATCGACTACGGCCCGTTCGGTTTCGTCGATGCGTTCGATGCGAACCACATCTGCAACCACTCGGATACGAACGGCCGCTATGCGTACCGGATGCAACCGCGCATCGCGCACTGGAACTGCTACTGCCTCGCGCAGGCGCTGCTGCCGCTGATCGGGCTGCAGCACGGCATCGCCGACGACGATGCGCGCGCCGAGCGCGCGGTGGACGACGCGCAGGCCGTGCTCGCGAAGTTCCCGGAACGTTTCGGTCCCGCGCTCGAGCGCGCGATGCGCGCGAAGCTCGGCCTCGAGCTCGAACGCGAGAACGATGCCGACCTCGCGAACAAGCTGCTCGAGACGATGCATGCGAGCCACGCGGATTTCACGCTGACGTTCCGCCGGCTCGCACAGGTCTCGAAGCACGACGCGAGCCGCGACGCACCCGTGCGCGACCTGTTCATCGACCGCGACGCGTTCGATGCGTGGGCGAACCTCTACCGCGCGCGGCTGTCCGAGGAAACGCGCGACGACGCGACACGCGCGGCCGCGATGAATCGCGCGAACCCGAAATACGTGTTGCGCAACCATCTGGCCGAAGTCGCGATCCGGCGCGCGAAGGAAAAGGATTTTTCGGAAGTCGAGCGGCTCGCGCAGATCCTGCGCCGGCCGTTCGACGAACAACCGGAGCATGAAGCGTACGCGGCGTTGCCGCCCGACTGGGCCGGGTCGCTCGAAGTGAGCTGCTCGTCCTGAAGCCCGCAACCCGCGCGTATCGACCGACCGATCAGGAGAACCCCATGTCCCACGATTCCGACGACAAGACCTTCCCGTACCAGAAGGACGACGCCGAGCTGCGCCGGCGGCTCACGCCGATGCAGTACGAAGTCACGCAGCACGCGGCAACCGAGCGTGCGTTCACCGGCGAATACACCGACACCGAAGACGCCGGCATCTACAAGTGCGTTGTCTGCAGCACGCCATTGTTCGAATCCGGCTCCAAGTTCCACTCAGGCTGCGGCTGGCCCAGCTACTTCAAGCCGCTCAACGGCGAGGTGATCGACGAGAAGGTCGACTACTCGCACGGGATGGTGCGCGTCGAGGTCCGCTGCAACCACTGCGGCGCGCATCTCGGCCACGTCTTCGAGGACGGCCCGCGCGACAAGACCGGTTTGCGCTACTGCATCAATTCGGCTGCGTTAAACTTCGAGTCCCGACCCGAAAACGAATGAGCGGCGCCGGGCGGATCGGCGGGGCACCCCGCGCCGCCGCCCCGATCCGCTCCGGCGGTGCCTGGCGGGTCCCTACAACGGTGAAAGGCCGCGCAAGCGGCCTTTCACGCAGCTGCGAGCGCCATGAAATTCCTGTTCGATCTGTTTCCGATCATCCTGTTTTTTGCCGCCTTCAAGGTCTGGGGCATCTTTACCGCCACCGCCGTCGCGATCGTCGCGACGCTGGCCCAGGTCGCGTGGGTCGCCTTCCGGCACCGGAAGGTCGACACGATGCTGTGGGTCAGCCTGGGCGTGATCGTCGTTTTCGGTGGTGCCACCCTCGTCCTGCACGACGAGAAATTCATTCAATGGAAACCGACTGTGCTGTACTGGCTGTTTGCGATCGGGCTGCTCGCCGCGCGCTATGCGTTCGGCAACAACCTGATCGAGAAGATGATGGGCAAGCAGCTCACGCTGCCGCACCCCGTGTGGGACAAACTGAACGTCGCGTGGGCGCTGTTCTTCGCGGTGCTCGGCGTCGCGAACCTGTACGTGGTGCACAACTTCACCGAGTCGCAATGGGTGAACTTCAAGCTGTTCGGCACGACGGGCGCGATGGTCGTATTCATCATCCTGCAGAGCCTGTGGCTCACGAAATACCTGAAGGACGAGTGACATGACGGACGCCTTTCTCCACGCGTCGCCCGACGAACGCATCGCGCTGATCGAGGCGCGCCTCACCGCAGCGCTCGCCCCGCTGTCGCTCACTGTGCGCGACGACAGCGCGCAGCACGCGGGCCACGCCGGCGCGGCCGCCGGCGGCCACTTCACGGTCACGATCGTGTCGGCCGCGTTCGCGGGCAAGCCGCGCGTCGCGCGGCACCGGCTGGTGTATGATGCGCTCGCTGATGCGATGCAGCGCGGCATTCACGCGCTCGCGATCGTGGCTTACACGCCCGAAGAATTCAACGAATCTTCAATCTAGTCTCATTAGGAATTCCCGATGATCCTGAAATCCCCCCGCCTGTGGGTCGCGGCGGCTGCTTTCGCAGCGGCACCGGCATTTGCCCAGAACATCGCCGTCGTCAACGGCACGCCGATTCCGAAGTCGCGCGCGGACGCGATGGTCGCCCAGCTCGTGCAGCAAGGCCAGACCGACAGCCCGCAGCTGCAGCAGGCCGTGCGCCAGGAACTCGTGAACCGCGAAATCCTGATGCAGGAAGCAATCCGTGAAGGCATCCCGAACCGTCCGGACGTGAAGGCGCAGGTCGCCGTCGCGCAGCAGACCGTCGTGCTGCGTTCGATGATCGAGAGTTTCCTGAAGAAGAACCAGCCGACCGACGCCGAAGTGAAGGCGCGCTACGACGACCTCGTCAAGGGCGCCGGCGGCAACCGCGAATACCACCTGCACCACATCCTCGTCAGCGACGAGCAGCAGGCGAAGGACCTGATCGCGAAGATCAAGGCCGGCGCGAAGTTCGAGGATCTCGCGAAGCAGTTCTCGAAGGATCCGGGCTCGGGCAAGAACGGCGGCGATCTCGACTGGTCCGACCCGAAGGCGTACGTGCCGGAATTCGCGGCGGCCGCACAGAAGCTGCAGAAAGGCCAGATGACCGACACGCCGGTGAAGACGCAGTTCGGCTGGCACATCATCCGCGTCGACGACATCCGCGACATCGCGCCGCCGCCGCTCGATCAGGTGAAGGCACAGATCGCGCAGCAGCTCGTGCAGCAGAAGCTGCAGGCGTTCGAGGAAGGTCTGCGCCAGCAGGCAAAGATCCAGTAACGCAGGCGCTCGCCGCTCGCGCATCGAAAAGCCGCTCCCCGGAGCGGCTTTTTTGTTGCCCGCAGTGCCCGCAGGCTGGCCACAAGCGCATCACGATGTGCGGCGTTCCCACCAAAGAAAAGGCCGCTCCGAAGAGCGGCCTTTGCCATATGCCTGATCGGCTCGCGCCGCAGACTTACGCGGGATGGAACACGTCGTGATAACGAACGTCGCCTGACGGCCGCGGCGCCGAGTCGTCGAGCGACAGCGCAAGGAAATACTCGGGCGGTACGCCCGGGAACACGATGTCGCCGGACGGCGCAAAGCCGAAACGCGTGTAGTACGCGGGCTCCCCGAGCAGGACGCAGCCGCGCGCACCGAGGCGGCGCAACGCGTCGAGCCCCGTGCGCACCAGCCCCGTGCCGATGCTCTGCCGCTGGCAGTCGGGCAGCACCGCGAGCGGCGCGAGCCCGTACCAGCCCTGGCTGCCGGGCGCCTCGCCGCCGATCGACACCGGCGAGAACGCGACGTGCCCGATCAGGCGGCCGTCGCGTTCCGCGACGAGCGAGACGCTCAACGCACTGTCCGCACGCAACGTGTCGACGATCCGCCGTTCGAACTGCCCGCCTTCCGGCTCGCCCGCGAACGCGGCGACGATCACGCGGCCGATCGCGTCGGCCTCGCTCGCGCGCTCGTCGCGCAGCGTGACGACCTCGACCGGCGCGTTCGGATCGAACATCATCCCGATCAGCCGATCCAGCGGCGCGCGTTGCGGAACACGCGCATCCACGGGCTCGCTTCACCCCAGCTTTCCGGGTGCCAGCTCATCGCGACCGTACGATGCACGCGCTCCATGTGCGGCATCAGCACCGAGAAGCGGCCGTCGGCCGTCGTGACCGACGTGATGCCGGCCGGCGAGCCGTTCGGGTTGAACGGATAACGCTCGGTTGCTTCGCCGCGGTGGTCGACGAAGCGCATCGCGACCGCGACGCGATCGATGTCGCCCTGTTGCGAGAAGTCCGCATAACCTTCGCCGTGCGCGACCGCGACCGGAATCCGCGAGCCTTCCATCCCCGCGAAGAAGATCGACGGCGATTTCTCGACTTCGACGAACGAGAAACGCGCCTCGAACTGCTCGGACTTGTTGCGCGTGAACTTCGGCCAGGCTTCCGCACCCGGGATCATCGACGAGATGCTCGACAGCATCTGGCAGCCGTTGCAGATGCCGAGCGCGAACGTGTCGGGACGCGCGAAGAACGCCGAGAACATGTCGGCGAGATTCGCGTTGAAGCGGATCGTCTTCGCCCAGCCTTCGCCCGCGCCCAGCACGTCGCCGTACGAGAAGCCGCCGCACGCGACCGCCCCCGCGAAATCGGCAAGATTCGCGCGGCCGGCCAGCAGGTCGCTCATGTGCACGTCGTGCGCATCGAAGCCCGCGCGGTCGAACGCGTAGGCCGTTTCGAGATGCGAGTTCACGCCCTGCTCGCGCAGGATCGCGACGCGCGGCCGTGCGCCCGTCGCGATGAACGGCGCCGCGATGTCGTCGGCCGGATCGAAGCTCAGCACCGGCGAGATGCCCGGGTCGGCCACGTCCAGCAGCGCGTCGTATTCGGCATCCGCGCACGCGGGGTTGTCGCGCAGGCGCGCGATGCGCCAGCTCACTTCGCTCCACGCACGATGGAGTTCGGCGCGCGGTGCGTCGAAAATCTTCTTCGCGTCGCGGTACACCTCGATCACGTCGCGATCGTTGACCGAGCCGATCACGTGCGAGCACGCCGACAGGCCGAACTCGCGCAGCGCGCCCAGCACCGCGTCGCGGTCGGTCGCGCGCACCTGCACGACGGCGCCCAGTTCCTCGGAGAACAGCGCGCGCAGCGTGCGATCCTCGCGGCGGCCGCTCGTCTGCTTCGCCCAGTCCTTCGCGTCGCCGTAGTCGGATTCATGATTCGGGTCGAGCGTCAGCATGTCGACGTTCAGCGACACGCCCGCGTGGCCCGCGAACGCCATTTCGCACACCGTCGCCCACAGGCCGCCGTCCGAGCGATCGTGGTACGCGAGCAGCTTGTCTTGCGCATTGAGCGACTGGATCGCGTTGAAGAAACGCTTCAGGTCTTCCGCATCGTCGACGTCCGGCGTCGTGTCGCCGACCTGCTGCGTGACCTGCGCGAAGATGCTGCCGCCCATCCGGTTCTTGCCGCGGCCGAGATCGATCGCGATCAGCACGCTGTCGCCCGCATCGGCGATGCGGCGCAGTTGCGGCGTCAGGTGACGGCGCACGTCCTCGACCGGCGCGAACGCGGAGATGATCAGCGACACCGGCGACACCACTTCCTTCGCGACGCCCTGCTCGTCCCACTTCGTCTTCATCGACAGCGAGTCCTTGCCGACCGGGATGCCGATCCCGAGTGCCGGGCACAGCTCCATGCCGATCGCCTTGACCGTGTCGAACAGCGCGGCGTCCTCGCCGGCCGTGCCGCACGCGGCCATCCAGTTCGCCGACAGCTTCAGCTTGTCGAGCGACGCGATCGGCGCGCTCGCGATGTTCGTGATCGCCTCGCCGACCGCCATGCGGCCCGATGCGGGCGCGTCGATCACCGCGAGCGGCGTGCGTTCGGCCATCGTCATCGCCTCGCCCTTGAACCCCGCGTAGTCGAGTGCGGTGACCGCGCAGTCGGCCACCGGCACCTGCCACGGGCCGACCATCTGGTCGCGCACCGACGTGCCGCCGACCGAGCGGTCGCCGATCGTGATCAGGAACGACTTGCTGCCGACCGTCGGGTGCTTCAGCACGTCGATCGCGACTTCCGACAGCGCGATGCCCGTCACGTCGACCGGCGCACGCTCGGTCGTCACGCGCGTGACGTCGCGATGCATGCGCGGCGGCTTGCCGAGCAGCACTTCCATCGGCATGTCGACCGGGTATTCGTCGGCGCCCGTCGCTTCGTCGTCGACGAGCTTCAGCTGGCGTTCGTCGGTCGCGACACCGACCACCGCGAACGGGCAGCGTTCACGCGCGCAGATCGCCTCGAAACGCGGCAGGTCGGCCGGCGCGATCGCCAGCACGTAGCGCTCCTGCGCTTCGTTCGACCAGATTTCGCGCGGCGACAGGCCCGATTCCTCGAGCGCGACCTTGCGCAGCTCGAAGCGCGCGCCCTTGCCCGCGCCGTCGACGATCTCGGGGAACGCATTCGACAGGCCGCCCGCGCCGACGTCGTGGATGCTCAGGATCGGGTTTTCCGCGCCGAGCTGCCAGCAGCCGTTGATCACTTCCTGTGCGCGACGTTCGATTTCCGGGTTGCCGCGCTGCACCGAGTCGAAGTCGAGCTCGGCCGTGTTCGCGCCGGTCGCCATCGAGCTCGCGGCGCCGCCGCCCATCCCGATCCGCATGCCGGGGCCGCCGATCTGGATCAGCAGCGAGCCGGCCGGCACGTCGTGCTTGTGCGTATGCTGATCCGCGATGTTGCCGAGGCCGCCCGCGATCATGATCGGCTTGTGATAGCCATGCACCTTCCCGCCGACGTTCTGCTCGTACACGCGGAAGTAGCCGCCGAGGTTCGGGCGGCCGAATTCGTTGTTGAACGCGGCGCCGCCGAGCGGGCCGTCGATCATGATCTGCAGCGGCGACGCGATGCGATCCGGACGGCCGTACGGGCCGTGCGCGTCGTTCGGGTTGCGCTCGCCGACGGGCTGCGCGGCGTCGCGCGCGTTTTCCCACGGCTGGCGGGCGTCCGGCAGGTCAAGGTTCGACACGGTGAAGCCCGTCAGGCCGGCCTTCGGACGCGCGCCGCGGCCCGTCGCGCCTTCGTCGCGGATCTCGCCGCCCGCGCCGGTCGCCGCCCCCGGGAACGGCGAGATCGCCGTCGGGTGGTTGTGCGTCTCGACCTTCATCAGCGTGTGCGTGAGCTCGGTGTGGCGGCCGTAGCGCTCGCCCGGCTCGCCGGCCGCGCCTGCGTTGCGCGGGAACCAGCGTTCGGCTTCGGCGCCGACCATGATCGACGAGTTGTCCGAATAGGCGACGATCGTGCCCTGCGGGCTCAGCTTCTCGGTGTTGCGGATCATCGCGAACAGCGACATGTCCTGCGCTTCGCCGTCGATGGTCCACTGCGCATTGAAGATCTTGTGGCGGCAGTGTTCGCTGTTCGCCTGCGCGAACATCATCAGTTCGACGTCGGTCGGGTTGCGTTCGAGCTTGCGGAACGCGTCGACGAGGTAGTCGATCTCGTCGTCGGCGAGCGCGAGGCCCAGCTCGACGTTCGCGCGCTCGAGCGCACCGCGGCCGATACCCAGCACGTCGACGGTCGAGAGCGGCTTGGCCGGCAGTTCGTCGAACAGGTGCTGCGCGTCGTCGCGCGCCGCGACCACGCTTTCGGTCATCCGGTCATGCAGCGCAGCCGCGACGGCCGCGCGCGCGTCGTCCGACAGCGCCTTCTTGCCGCCGAGCAGGCCCGACTTCAGCGTGACCGTGAATTCGACGCCGCGCTCGATGCGGCGCACGTGCGTGAGGCCGCAGTGCTGGGCGATGTCGGTCGCCTTGCTCGCCCACGGCGAAACCGTGCCGAAACGCGGCAGCACGACGAAGGTCTCGGTCGTGCCCTTCTCGGCCGCCGGCTCGAACGACGCGCCGTAGTGCATCAGCGCGTCGATGCGCGCGCTGTCGTCGGCCGACAGCGGCTCGGCCGCATTGACGAAGTGCAGGAACTGCCCGCGCACCGCGACGATGTTGGCGTCGATTTGCCTGAGCGTGTCGAGCAGACGGGTTTGACGGAAATCGGAGAGGGCCGAAGCGCCGGGAAAACACGAGAAGTGAGCCATGGGCTGGACTGACGTCGATGAGTCGCGCGAGGTGGCGACGTGGGGCGAAAGGAAGGCCGTAATTATACCCGGAAGTCGGTCGCCCAAGACCGGCCGATCGGCAACCCGCATGCACCGCATCGGTGCCGCGATGTCCACCGCACGCGGCCTGCCCGCCGGGCCGCCCCGCG
>NZ_QOBB01000096.1:0-26322 GCF_024704855.1 Burkholderia sp. HAN2018
GCCCGGGCCGTCGCGCGCTGCAGGCCCGCCAGCGCATCGGCGGCCGCGGCGGCCAGCACGGCACCAGCCGGCGTCAGCCGGATGCTGCGGCTCGTGCGGACGAACAGTGCGACGTCGAGCTGCGCCTCGATTTCCTTGATCTGATGACTGACCGCCGCCGGCGTCAGCCCGACCTCGTCGGCCGCCCGCGAGAAATTCAGGTGCCGCGCCGCCGCATCGAACGTCCTCAGCGCGCGTGTACCGGGCCACATGCGTTCCATCGATCTTCAAACCGGATTTGATGACCGTTCCAAAACTACTCGTTTTTCAAGATGCCATCAATCCGCAAACAATAGGCTTTCTTGACGATGCCGCGAGCCGCCCCGCGCTCGCGACCGAACCCGGAGATCCGCCAATGACCGTTGCCCCGTTCCCGTCCGTCGTTCAGCTCAACGGCAGTGCCGCCACCCCGGACGCGCTCGCGCCGCTCGCATTCGCGGGCCACGCGCATTTCACCGCGATGCAGGTGCGCGACGGCCGCGTACGCGGCCTCGACCTGCATCTCGCGCGGCTGCGCGATGCGTCGAACGCACTGTTCGGCCAGGCGTTGCCCGACACCCGGATTCGCGCGCTCCTGCGCGCTGCGCTCGAGCGCGCGCCGTCGGCGCTGTCGCTGACGGCGACCGTGCATGCGACGACGGGTGAATTCGTCGCGCCGCGCGACGACGAAGCGCTCGACGTGCTGGTGCGCACCGCCGCGCCGTCGTCGGGGCCGGCGGGCCCGCTCGATCTCGTGTTGTTCGACCACGAGCGCGTGCTGCCGGAGATCAAGCACGTCGGCGAAGTCGCCAAGACGCACTTCCTGCGCCGCGCGATCGCGCAGGGTTTCGACGATGCGGCATTCGTCGATCGCCACGGACGCATCAGCGAAGGCTCGATCTGGAACCTGGCATTCTGGACGGGCGACGCGGTCGTGTGGCCGGTGGCCGGCATGCTCGGCGGAGTCACGATGCGCATCGTGCGCCGGCAGCTGGCGCGCCTGGGCGTCGCGCAGCACGATCGCGAACTGACGCCGGCCGACCTGCCGTCGATGGCCGGCGCCGTCGTGATGAACTCGTGGACGCCCGGTGTCGCCGTGCACCGCTTCGGCACGGCGACGCTGCCGGACGCGTCGTCGTTCGTCGCCCTGCTGCATCGCGCGTACGAGCAGGAGGTGCCCGTCGCGCCGTGACGCGCGGGCCGCGTGTCGGGCATGGCTCACCCGTCGACCGTCTCCGGCAGCCGCGCGATCGCCTTGATCTCGAACTGGAAGCCGTACAGCCAGGTCACGCCGACGGCAGTCAGCGTCGGATAAGGCGCGTCGCCCCAGTACTCGGGGACGATCTCCCAGATCCGCTCGAACGTCGCTTCGGGATCGACGAGGAACACCGTCACGTCGACGACGTCGTCGAACGTGCAGCCGGCCGCGCGCAGTACCGCGTTCAGGTTGTCGAACGCGCGGCGGACCTGCACGCCGAGTTCCGGTTCGGGCGAGCCGTCCTCGCGGCTGCCGACCTGCCCGGACACGAACAGGAAGCCGTTCGAGCGCAGCGCCGGCGAATAGCGGTTGCGCTCGTACAGTGCCTGCCGACCGGGCGGAAAAACCACGCTACGCTTTACCATTCAGCACCTCCTTCGGTTTGTGGGGCGAAACCGCCCCGGCATCAACGATGAAGGCACTTTAAGGACGGTGGCACGACGAATAAACCGGCAACCCTGTCCAACACTGTTTGCGCGCCCCAAACAATTCCCGACCGACGCGGAGCCCTGACCCGATGGACCGATTCGACGCAATGCAGGCGTTCGCCCGCGTGGTGGAAGCCGGCAGCTTCACGAAGGCCGCCGAGACACTGCACATGAGCCGCACCACCGTCACGCAACTCGTGCAGCAGCTCGAGGCACGGCTGCGCGTGAAGCTGTTCAACCGCACGACGCGCAAGGTTGTCGTCACCGCGGACGGCGCCGCGTACTACGACCGCGTCGTGCGGCTGCTGGCCGACATGGACGATGCCGAAACCAGCCTGTCCGCGGCGTCCGCGACACCCCGCGGGCGGCTGCGCGTGGACGTGCCGAGCCCGTTCGCGCGCCTGATCCTGATCCCCGCGCTGCCCGCGTTCCATGCGCGCTATCCGGACATCCAGCTCGACATGGGCGTGAGCGACCGCGTGGTGGACGTGATCGGCGAGAACGTCGACTGCGTCGTGCGCGGCGGCGAGCCGACCGACCGCTCGCTGGTCGCGCGGCATGTCGGCGACCTGCGGCTCGGCGTGTACGCGTCGCCGGCCTATCTCACGCGTGCCGGCACGCCGGCTCATCCGGACGAGCTGGAGGACTCGCATCACCGGATCGTCGGGTTCCTGTGGGCGCGCACCGGCAAGGCGTTGCCGTTTGCGATGGCATGCGACGGCGAGCGGATCACCGTGCGCGGACGCTACGTGCTCGCGGTCGACGACGGCAATGCGTACCTCGAGGCCGGCCTCGCCGGGCTGGGCATTCTGTGGCTGCCCGACTACATGGCCGGTGCGCATCGCGCCCGTGGCGAACTGGTGCCGCTGTTCGAGCGATGGCAGCTCGAACCGATGCCGATGTACGTCGCGTTCCCGCCGAACCGGCACGTCAGCGCGAAGCTGCGCGTCTTCATCGACTGGGCCGCCGGGCTGATCGCCGAGCATGCGCCGGTCGCGAACCGGCGCCGCGGTGCCCACGGTTCGCGCGACGCGCGCAAGACCGCGGCGACCTGAATCGCGTCGAAACGGCGGCACCATGAAAAAACCCGCGCAACGTGCGCGGGTTTTCGATCGGCAGTGGCGGAACCGCAGCGACCACTCAGGCCGTCAGCGCGTGCAGCGCCTCGTCGGTGAGCCACAGCGATTCCTGCAGGTCCTGCTCGTTCAGGTTCAGGCCGTCGCCGCCGCGATCGACGACGATGAAGTCGCTGACGCCGCCGAGCGCGATCAGCGGGTGATGCCACACGCCCTTCGCATAGTTGACGCCCTGCCACCCGCTCGTCACGAACGCGCGGATCTTCGCCGGATCGAGATCGCCCGCGGGCGCCACGACGACGAGATACGGCTGGTCGTTCAGCGGCACGAACGCCTGGCTGCCGAGCGGGTGCCGTTCGAGCATCTTCACTTCGAACGGCAGCGTGCGCGGCTGGCCGCGGAACAGGTTGACGAGCGTGCGGCCGTCTTCATCGGTCACGTCGACTTTCGCGAGATCGTGGAAGCGGATCGTCGTGCCGAGGTTGATCGGGATCTGCTTTGCCCCTTCCGTTTCGATCACGTCGCCGAACGGCGCGAACGCTTCCCTGGTCAGCGGTTCGATGACAAGCGTCTTCATTTGTCGAGCGTCCCCCACAGACGCAGGCGCGACACGCCGCCGTCCGGAATGATGTTCAGTCGCACGTGCGTGACGGGGCCGAGCAACGCGATGTCTTGTTCGAAGTAGTGCTGCTTGTCCATCTGCAGCTTCTGTTCGCCGAGCAGCACCGGCCAGAACATCGACTGCGTGATCAGCGAGCTGTCCGTGCCGCCCGACACGTACGCGGCCTGGATCGAGCAGCGATCCGGATAGTTGCCCTTGAAGAAGGCAGTATCGACTTCGATCTTGCGGATCACGCCCGGCTGCGCGAGCGCGATGATCGCCCAGTCGTTGCCCGGTTCGCGGCGGCGGCGGGTTTCCCAGCCGTCGCCCATGTTCACGCCGCGACCCGGCAGCAGCAGGTTCGACGCGACGCCGAAGTGCTGGTTGTTCGCGGCCACCACGTAACCGCCGTTTTCCATCGCCGCGAGATCGAACTGCTCGGTCGCGCTCGCGCCGGCCCAGTCGAGCTGCGGCTGCCCGTACACGCGCAGGCGTGCAATGCCGCCGTCCGGGTAGATGTTCACGCGCAGGTGCGTGAACGCACGCGCGTCGCTCGCGTCGACATAGTGATGGCTGTTGCCCTGCAGCGTCGTCGACGGCACGATCTCGACCCACTCGGTCGCCTGAGTCGGCGCGCCGTCGGCCACGAACGCGGCCTCGATCGACGCGGCCGGCGGGAAGTTGCCGGTGAAGTGGCTCGTGTCGATGTCGAAACCCTTGATCACGCCCGGGCGCGCGAGCTTGACGATGCACCAGTCGTAGCCCGTCGTGCGCTTGCGGCGCGTTTCCCAGCCGTCCATCCACTTGCCGTGGTCGTCGTACTTGCCGGGAATGAAGACGGCCGGCTCGGGGTTCAGCATCCGGTCCTTCGGCGCGAAGAAATCGTCGCTGGCCTCGAGCGCCTGCGCACCGAGACGCGGGTCGGCAAGATTCACGTAGCGCCGCGTGAATTCGGGTGCGTTGGGATCGAGAAGCGGAACAGCCATGATGTTTCCTTGTTTCAGTGAGGCGATCCGGCCGCTGCGACGCAGCGGGCCGTACTGCGGTGTCAGGCGTCGATCAGGTCGTCGAGGCGAAAGCGCGCGATCCGGTAGATCTGGTCGAGGCTCGCGCGCAGTTCCTCGGTGCGCGAATGATTCACACGCGACTCGAAGTTCGCGATGATGCCGTGCCGGTCATAACCGCGCACCGCGAGAATGAACGGGAAACCGAACTTCTCGCGATACGTGCGGTTCAGCGTCAGCAGCTTGTCGAACTCTTCCTGCGTGCACTGGTCGAGGCCCGCGCCGCTCTGCTCGCGCGTCGACTCGGCCGTCAGCTCGCCGCGCACGGCCGCCTTGCCGGCCAGCTCCGGGTGGGCGTTGATCAGCGCGAGCTGGCGCGCTTCGCCGCCCGATTCCACGGCACCCGACATCGTCTTGTGCAGCGCGTCGATGCTCGCGAACGGCCGCTCGCCGGCGGCGACTTCGGCCACCCACGGCGAATGTTCGAAGATCCCCGACAACGCCGCGACAAATGCGCTCGGCGCCATCGTGTTCAGTTGATCCAACGTGTAGCGCATCGCCTTCATGCTTTCCCTTCGTTTCGATGATTGGGCTGATACGGATGATGTTCACGCCAGTGACGCGCGATATCGACACGGCGCGTCACCCATACGCGATCGTGCTTCTCGATGTGATCGAGGAAACGCTGCAGCCCGCGGAAACGGCCCGGCCGGCCGAGCAGCCGGCAGTGCATGCCGATCGACAGCATCTTCGGCGCCTCGTCGCCCTCCGCGTACAGCACGTCGAACGCGTCGCGCAGGTAGTCGAAGAAGTGATCGCCGGTGTTGAAGCCCTGCGGCGTCGCGAAGCGCATGTCGTTCGTGTCGAGCGTGTACGGCACGATCAGCTGCGGCGACGTCTTGCCGCCCGACACTTCGACGTCCATCCAGAACGGAAGATCGTCGCCGTAGTTGTCGGAGTCGTACAGGAAACCGCCGTATTCCGCGACGAGACGGTGCGTGTTGGGGCTGTCGCGGCCGGTGTACCAGCCGAGCGGGCGCTCGCCCGTCACGCGCTCGATCGCTTCCATCCCGAGGCGCATGTGCTCGGCCTCGAGTTCCGGCGTCATGCTCTGGTAGTGGATCCAGCGCCAGCCGTGGCACGCGATTTCATGGCCCAGCTCGACGAACGCGCGTGCGAGCTCCGGGTGGCGTTCGATCGCCATGCCGACGCCGAATACCGTCAGCGGCATCCCGCGCTTCTCGAATTCGCGCAGGATGCGCCAAACGCCGGCCCGCGAACCGTATTCGTAGATCGACTCCATGCTCATGTGGCGGTCGGGATACGCGGCCGCGCCGACGATTTCGGACAGGAACTGCTCGGAGCCCGGATCGCCGTGCAGCACGCAGTTCTCGCCGCCCTCTTCGTAGTTCAGCACGAATTGCACGGCGACGCGGGCGCGCCCCGGCCAGTTCGCCTGCACGGGATGGCGGCCGTAGCCGATCAGGTCGCGAGGATAGTTGGGATCGAGTGACATGGTTCGAGGTGCGGCGAAAGTTCGCTGAAATAATGGGTTCGCATCGACCGCGCGGGTGCCGGAGGCCGGCTGCGCAAGCCGATGCGATGACGGCCCAGTGTAGCGAAAACGCCCATACGCGCCCATACAGCGGCGCAGATAGTGCGTGTCAGACGGTGTGTATGTGCGGTTGCGGCAAATTCGGGGCCGGCTCCGCCTCGTCCCCGCCCGGCGGGCTGAAGCGGGCGAACGCGCCGTCGTAGCGCTTGGGCAGCGGCCGCGCGTAATCGCCGCGCTTCGCCGTCGCGAGGCGCAGCGCGACGAGCGCCTCGGCCCACTTGACCGCCGCCGTGACGCCCTCGACCACCGGCGCACCGATCTGCTGCTCGATTTCGTGCGCGAACTCGGCCATCCCCGCGCAGCCGAGCACGATCGCGTCGGCACCGTCCTCGTCGAGCGCGCGCCGGCATTCGTCGACGATGATCCGCCGCGCGGCCGAGCCCGGCCGGTCGAGCTCGAGCACGGCGACGTCGGTCGCGCGCACGTTGCGGCAGAACCGCTTCATTCCGTAGCGCTCCGCGAGGTGCCACGCCATCCCGCAGGTGCGCGCGAGCGTCGTGACGACCGAGAAGCCCGGCGCGAGCACGCTCGCCGCATGCATCGCGGCCTCGGCAATGCCGATCACCGGCCCGCGCGCGAGTTCGCGCGCCGCGTACAGGCCCGGATCGCCGAAGCACGCGATCACGTATGCGTCGCAGCCGTCGCGCTCGCCTTGCGCGATCTCGGCAAGCAGCCCCGGTGTCGCGAGCGCCTCGTCGTAATACCCTTCGATCGACGGCGGCCCCATCGGCGGGCTCACCGCCACGATCTCCGTGCCGGCGGCCGCGACCTCGCGCGCGCAGCGGCCCATCGAGTCGGTCATCCGCTGCGTCGTATTCGGATTGATCAGCCGGATCTTCATCGCACGCTCCTCAGGCCTTCGTGTTCACGAGCAGCCGGTAGAACACGAAGCCGAGCCCCGCGCCGATGAACCACGAGAAGTTCGCGACGCCCTGCCAGCCCGGCACCATCACGCACACGATCGCGATCACCGCAGCCGGCAACAGCGCGACGAGCGCGCGGCGGTTCACGCCGCCCGTGTACCAGTACGTCCCGCTTTCCGACATCGTGTACAGGTCGTCGCGCACGAGCCGGCCGCGCTTGACGAGGTAGAAGTCGGCAATCAGCACGCCGTACAGCGGGCCGATGAACGCGCCGAGCACGTCGAGCGTGTAGTGGATCACGGCCGGGTTGTTGAACAGGTTCCACGGCGTGATGAAGATCGACGCGACGGCCGCGAGCATCCCGCCCGCGCGCCAGCTGATCAGGCGCGGCGCGACGTTCGAGAAGTCGAACGCGGGCGACACGAAGTTCGCGACGATGTTGATGCCGATCGTCGCGATCGTGAACGTCAGCGCGCCGAGGATCACCGCGGTCGGATGGTCGATGCGGCCGACCGTCTCGACCGGGTCGGTGATGAGTTCGCCGAACACGGGCAAGGTCGCTGCCGTCGTGATCACCGTGACGAGCGAGAACGCGAGGAAGTTGACCGGCAGCCCCCAGAAATTGCCGCGCTTCACGTCGCCGAACGAGCGGCAGTAGCGCGAGAAATCGCCGAAGTTCAGCATCGGCCCGGAGAAGTACGACACGACCAGCGACACGGCCGTGATCATCACCGGAATCACTTCCGCGCCGTGATACTTGACGCCGCCGAGGTTGATGCCGATGTTGCGCCAGCCCGCGCGCCACACCATGTAGCCGGCGAGGATGAACATCACGACGTAGACGGCCGGCCCCGCGAAGTCGATGAACTTCTTGATCGTCTCCATCCCGTTCCAGAACACGAACGCCTGGAGCACCCACAGCAGCATGAAGCCGGCCCAGCCCACCGCCGACAGCCCGAGGAAGCCGTAGCGATGCACGTCCGCGTAAGGCAGCCATTGCGGGAAGAATTTCAGCACGACGATCACGAGCGCGCTCGACGCGAGATAGGTCTGGATGCCGTACCACGCGATCGCGATCAGCCCGCGAATCACGGCCGGCACGTTCGCGCCGAGCACGCCGAACGTCGCGCGGCACGCGACCGGGTACGGCACGCCGATCTGCTGGCTCGGCCGTGCGATCAGGTTGCACAGCACGTTCACGAGGCTGATCCCGACGATCAGCGCGATCAGCACCTGCCAGCTCGTCAGCCCGAGCGCGAACAGGCTGCCCGCGAACACGTAGCCGCCCACGCTGTGCACATCCGACATCCAGAACGCGAAGATATTGTACGAGCCCCATGTCTGGTTTTTCAGGGGTGCCAAATCTTCGTTATACAGACGTTCGCTGTAACCTTTCGGCAGCGTCGGGTCGCCGCCCTCGCCGCCTTCTTCCGCCGGATAAGCGCTATCGTGCGCCACACTGAACTGAGCCATGACTTCTCCTTGACGCGACCGGATGGCCGCTCCACCGTCATCGATATCGCTCCGGATCGACGCCCGGAGTCGGACCAGCGGCCCGCGGCAAACGCCGCGGGCCTGCATTTCGCTCGTTATGTGGCGCGCGGCCGGGTTCGCGTCGCCGCTCAGGCGCCGCCGAACACTTCGCGCAAATCGACCTGCCCTTGTGCGGGCCGGTCCAGCATCTTCAGTTCGACATGCTGCAGGTGGTGCGCCATCAGCGTCACCGCCCGCTTCGGATCGCCCGCCTCCAGCGCGGCGAGGATCTCTTCGTGGTCGTCGCACGAGCACGGGCTGCGCCCGTGCGATTCGTACAGCGCCGACATCAGCGTCGAGCGTGCGACGAGCCCTTCGAGGCACTCGCTGAGCGTCGCATTGCCCATCAGCGTGGCGAGCGCCGTGTGGAATTCGCCCGACAGCCGGATCCACGCCGCGAAGTCGTGCCGCTCGAACGCCTTGCGTTCCTTGTCGATCAGCGCGGCGACGCCCTTCAGCCGCTTCGCGCCGGGCCCGGTCGCGAGCCGCTCGACCACGGCGAGCTCGATGATCCGGCGCATCTCGAACACCTCGTGCACGTCCTGCAGCGTCGGGCTCGCGACGAACGCGCCGCGGTTCGGCTCGAGCTCGACGAGCTTGTCGGTCGCGAGCTGCGCAAGCGCCTGGCGGATCGTCCCGCGCTTCACGCCGAATACGTCGCAGAGCTGCGCCTCCGTCAGCTTCGAACCTGGCGCGAGCCGATGCTCGAGGATCGCCGTGCGAATCCGCTCGGCGATCGCTTCGGGGCTGGCTGCACCGGACAGGTGGGCTTCGGGCTCGTTCATGATCGGCATCGTGTGATGATCCTCATCCTAGGGCGGACATAAAGATTGTCAACAATTCTTTTCCGGCATTGCGCACAATCGGCGTGCATCGACGCGACCCCGTTCGGTGCATGATGCGTCGAATCCATGCACGACAAGGCCGATACGTACGACAGAGGCCCTTCTCGTCGTATACCCTTCCGGCTTTTTTGTTGACAAAACTGGTGCAAAATTCGGCGACCGTGCTGCGGATGTCGACGAAAAAACTTGATCGTTAGTTGCGCGCTTACCTAAAGAAAAAGGCGGGAAACCCGCCTTTCGATCGATCGCGCCCATCTCAGCCGAGGTGCGGGTAGTCGGACAGCGTGAGCCGGAAACCGTGCGCATTCGCGACCAGCTGCGCGTGCGCGCCGAACGGCAGCGTCAACAGGTCGGGCACGTGGCCGAACTGGAGCCCCGTGACGACCGGAATCCCGACCACCGCGCGCACCTGCTCGATCATCGCCTGCATGTCGTAGCCGTTGTCGTACTCGAACGGCCGCGCACCGGTGAACTGGCCGAGCACCAGCGCCTGCTGGCGCGCGAGCAGCCCCGACAGGTGCAGTTGATAGATCATCCGCTCGATCCGGAACGGCTGCTCGTTGACGTCCTCGATGAACAGGATGCCGCCTTCGATGTCGGGCATGTACGGCGTGCCGACGAGCGACGAGAGGATCGCGAGGTTGCCGCCCCACAGCGTGCCCGTCACGTTCACGCTCTGCACCTGCGGCGCGTCGGCGACGATCGTCGTGCTCGGCTGCGTCAGCGTCTGCCAGAAGTGCTGCATCGTGAAGTCGCTCGGCGTTTCCGCGCCGAAATCGGCGGACAGCATCGGGCCGCCGAACGTCTTGATGCGTGCCTTCGCATACAGCGCGAGCTGGAGTGCCGTGAAGTCGCTGTGGCCGACGAGCGCGACAGGCTGGTCGCGCAGCCTGCGTTCGAGCCCGCGATAGTCGAGCCCGTGCAGGATGCGCGCGGCGCCGTAGCCGCCGCGCACCGCCAGCGCGATGTCCGGCAGCGGCCGCTCGGGATCGGCAAGACGGTTCAGGTCGCCTGCCCGCTCGCCGTCGGTGCCGCCGAACCGCTGGAAGCGCCGCTGCGTCGCCTCGATGTTCTCGATGCGGTGCTGTGCGGTGCTGAGGCGCTCGAGCGCGCGGTTGATCGCGTCGGGGTCGTGCGGATAGCCGGACGGCGCAAGCAGCCGGATGGTGTAGGACGCGGCGGGCTGGAAGGACATGGCGAAAGGTGTCGGGTCGTCAAACCTGCTTAGAGGGTCTGAACCGTCTCCGGTTCACGAAGCCGTGCACGCCCGGCTCGGGTCGGGGCGGCGGGCGCGCCTATGACGCGCCGGATTCGGCGTCGCGGGCCAGCCGCGCTTCGCGCAGCGCGCGACGGCGCTCGGCGAAGAACGACTTCAGCGCGGCGCCGCACTCGTCGGCGAGCACGCCGCCGGTCACTTCGGTATGGTGGTTCAGCTGCGGATTCGCGAACGCGTCGATCACGCTGCCGCAGGCGCCCGTCTTCGGATCGGCGGCGCCGTAGACGACTCGCGCGATACGCGCATGCATGATCGCGCCCGCGCACATCAGGCACGGTTCGAGCGTCACGTACAGCTCGCAGCCGGGCATCCGGTAATTCTGCAGATGCTGCGCGGCCATGCGCAGCGCGGCCATTTCCGCATGGGCCGACGGGTCGTGCCCGCCGATCGGATGGTTGAAGCCGCGCGCGATCACTTCATCGCCGCGCACGAGCACCGCACCGACCGGCACTTCGCCGGCCGCGCGCGCCTCTTCGGCGGCGGCCTGCGCGAGACGCATGAAATGCAGGTCGCGCGCCGATACGGGCGCAGCTTCGGGAACGGGGGAATCGGCGGCGGGTTCGGCCGCCGGGGTGTCTGCCGGGCGGGCTGCGTCGTGCAGCGCGTCGGACGTCACATCGGCCCCGCTTCGGCGGACGCTTCGTCGAGCCCGCGCTCGCACAGGCGCTCCGCGATGCGCCGGCAGTAATCGCGCGGCATCACCATCGGGCCGCCGCGCAGCGATTCGAGCGCCATGTCGAGCGCGAGGATCTTCGCCTGCAGCCGGCACCGCGCGGCACGGTCGCTGACCGCCTGCACTTCGTCGTGCAGGTTGCGCAGCGCGCGCAATTGCTCGACGGCCGGCGGCACGAAGCCCGCATTCTTCAGGATACGGTTGGCCACCCGCACCTCCTCGGGCACGAGCAGGTCGTCATCCAGCGCCTGCGGCGCGCCGGTACCCGGCAAATCGTCGAACTCGCCCCGCGCGGCGGCGGCGGCAATACGTTGTTCGACCAGGGCGTCAAGCAATCTCATCAGTCAATCGGAACAATGCGGCAGGCCGAATTCTAGCAGGGTGACGCGGGTATGACAGGCCCTTCGAATATATGCTCGACATTGCGTTTTTAGGGGCCGAATCGCCGCGCATGCGTGCCGATCGGCATCATTTGCCGCGCTGCTACGCCGCAGCGGGCTGCGGGCTGTCCAGACACCCGCGAACGGACGCAATGCCGGCCCTGTTTTTTGTCAGTGGCGACGCGGGCCGAGCCGCGCCGATACGGTGAAATTCAGGCCTCCGCGTTTCCGCCGGCGGGTCACGCGGCCACCGTTTCCGGCCGCGCTTTCGCGAACGGGCGGAACATCATCGCCATCAGGAACGCGCCGACACCGATCGCGAACGAACCGACGTACAACCAGCCATAGCTGCCGAACGTATCGACGATCAGGCCGCCGGCCACGGGGCCCGCGGCCATCCCGAGGCTGCCGGCCATCGCGCAGCCGCCGATCACGGTGCCCATCATCCGCAACGGGAAGTTCTCGCGCGCGAGCACCGAATACAGCGGCATCACGCCCGCATAGATGAAGCCGAACAAGGTCGCGACCGCGTAAAACCCGTCGAGCGTGCGCACGAAGTCGTACCCGAGCGCGCCGAGCGCCTGCGCAAACAGCCCGGCCACCAGCGTGCGCTTCGCGCCGATGCGGTCGCCCAGGATCCCGAACGCGATCCGGCCGCCCATGCCGGCGAGCCCTTCGACGCTGTAGATCGACACCGCGACGATCAACGGAATCCCGCAAGTCAACGCGTAGCTGACCGTATGGAAGATCGGGCCGGAATGCGTCGCGCAACAGAAGAAGTTGGTCAGCAGCAGCACGATGAACTGCGGCGAACGCAGCGCGTGCGCGACCGACATCGCCGCGGGGTCACCGGCCGGAGCGGGAGCCGCGGAGGCCGCCGGGGCCGCATGCGCGCCGTCGAGCGCGGGCGCCCGGCGCACCAGCAGCGACACCGGAATCATCACGACGGCCGCCAGCGCCGCAATCAGCAGCATCGACGTGCGCCAGTCGCGCACCGACACGAGCCACGCGGCCAGCGGGGCCATCGTCATCGGCGCCATCCCCATGCCGGCCGACACGAGCGACACCGCCAGGCTGCGGTGCGTGTCGAACCAGCCCGTCACGCATGCCATCATCGGCGCGAATATCGCGGCCGTCGCACCACCGACGGCGAGGCCGAAAGTCAGCTGGAACGCGAGCAGCGACGGCGCGCGGCTCGCCAGCGCCAGGCTTGCCGACAGCAGGACGGCCCCCGTCATGACGACCGGGCGCGTGCCGACGCGGTCCGACAGGCTGCCCCACCCCATGCTCGCGAAGGCCATCGCGATGAAGCCGAGCGTCATCGCGCCGGAAATGCCGGTCATCGACCAGCCGGTGTCGCGCGCGATCGCGCGCAGGAAAACGGGCAGCGAAAACATCGCGCCGATGGCGATGCAGCCCATCAAGCCGCCCGCGGCGACGATGACCCAGCGGTATCGGGAATCCGGCATGGGATGTCTCCTTTTCGTTACGGCAATCCTCGGTACCCGGGCGCTACCCGCAAGGTGCAATGCCCGGTCGACATGGATACGACGGGCGACGCATCGGGAAATCGACACGCGCGGCACAGGCGCCCGCGAATTTCCTTGATTGTCCGCCGCTCCACTTCGCCCGTCATGGGTGGATCGGATCGACACCTCACGCCGGATCGTCCGTCCGGTCCGCCCCTGCCGCCGTGCTTTTCCGGAATCGGAAAGTCGAAATCAGAAATCGTTGGTTGGGACGCGCGATCGCGCTGACTACACTCGAGCGATCTTGTCATAACAAGTTGATCGATGACCTCAACCAACGTCGTGCCGCTGTCCGCGGCCCCGCTCTACGTGCAGATCAAGGACACGCTGCGCGCACGCATCCTCGACGGCACCTATGCGCCGCACAGCCGGATGCCTTCGGAGCACGAACTCTGCGCGGCGTTCGGCGTCAGCCGGATCACGGTGCGCCAGGCGCTCGGCGATCTGCAGAAGGAAGGACTGCTGTTCAAGCTGCACGGCAAGGGCACCTTCGTGTCGAAGCCGAAGGCATTCCAGAACGTGACGTCGCTGCAGGGCTTCGCCGAGGCGATGTCGTCGATGGGCTACGAGATCGTCAACCAGGTGCGCAGTGTCCGCACCGTCAAGGCCGACCGCCATCTCGCAACGAAGCTGAACGTGCCGGAAGGCGCGCCGCTCGTCGAGATCCACCGCGTGCGGCTGCTGAATCGCGAGCCCGTGTCGCTCGAACAGACCTGGGTGCCCGAGGCGCTCGGCAAGCGCCTCGCGGGTGCCGATCTCGCGACCCGCGACATCTTCCTCGTGCTGGAAAACGACTGCGGCATTCCGCTCGGCCATGCCGACGTGTCGATCGACGCGATCCTCGCCGACGACGAGATCGTCGACGCGCTGCACGTCGAGGAAAGCAGCCCCGTGCTGCGCATCGAGCGCCTCACGCATGACGCGTCGGGTGCACCGATCGACTACGAATACCTGTACTTCCGCGGCGATGCCTTCCAGTACCGGCTGCGCATCGACCGGCAAAAACCGCGCAAACCTGCAAGGAAACAACGATGACTACCCATGTGCTCGAATACGACATCGTCGTGGTCGGCGGCGGCACGGCCGGCCCGATGGCGGCGATCAAGGCGAAGGAGCGCGACCCGTCCCTGCGCGTGCTGCTGCTCGAAAAAGCCAACGTGAAACGCAGCGGCGCGATCTCGATGGGGATGGACGGCCTGAACAACGCGGTGATTCCCGGGCATGCGACGCCCGAGCAATACACGCGCGAGATCACGATCGCCAACGACGGGATCGTCGACCAGGAAGCCGTGTACGCGTATGCGACACACAGCTTCGCGACGATCGAGCAGCTCGACCGCTGGGGCGTGAAATTCGAGAAGGACGGCACCGGCGACTACGCGGTGAAGAAGGTCCATCACATGGGTTCGTACGTGCTGCCGATGCCGGAAGGACACGACATCAAGAAGGTGCTGTACCGGCAACTGAAGCGCGCGCGCATCGCGATCACGAACCGGATCGTCGCGACGCGCGTGCTGACCGACGCACAGGGCCGCGCGAGCGGCGTACTCGGCTTCGACTGCCGCACGGCCGAGTTCCATGTGATCCGCGCGAAGGCCGTGATTCTCTGCTGCGGCGCGGCCGGCCGCCTCGGCCTGCCGGCCTCGGGCTACCTGATGGGCACGTACGAGAACCCGACCAACGCGGGCGACGGCTACGCAATGGCCTATCACGCCGGTGCCGCGCTCGCGAATCTCGAATGCTTCCAGATCAATCCGCTGATCAAGGACTACAACGGCCCCGCGTGCGCGTACGTGACCGGCCCGCTCGGCGGATTCACCGCGAACGGCAAGGGCGAACGCTTCATCGAATGCGACTACTGGAGCGGCCAGATGATGTGGGAGTTCTACCAGGAACTGCAAAGCGGCAACGGCCCCGTGTTCCTCAAGCTCGATCATCTCGCGGAGGAAACGATCCAGACCATCGAGCAGATCCTGCATACGAACGAGCGGCCGAGCCGCGGCCGCTTCCATGCGGGGCGCGGCACCGACTACCGCAGCCAGATGGTCGAGATGCACATCTCCGAGATCGGTTTCTGCAGCGGCCACAGCGCGTCCGGCGTGTACGTGAACGCACGCGCGGAGACGACCGTGCCCGGCCTCTACGCGGCCGGCGACATGGCGGCCGTCCCGCACAACTACATGCTCGGCGCATTTACGTACGGCTGGTTTGCCGGGCAGAACGCGGCCGATTACGTGGCCGGCCGCGAGCATGCGCCGGTGAACGACGAACAGGTCGCCGCCGAACGCAAGCGCGTGCTTGCCCCACTGCTGCGCGAGCGCGGCCTGGCACCGGCGCAGGTCGAATACAAGCTGCGCCGCATGGTGAACGACTATCTGCAACCGCCGAAGGTGACACGCAAAATGGAAATCGGGCTGCAGCGCTTCGATGCCATTGCCGAGGATATCGAAGAGATAAAGGCAAGCCATCCGCACGAACTGATGCGCGCCGCCGAGGTGCGCGCGATCCGCGACTGCGCGGAAATGGCCGCGCGCGCGTCGCTGTTCCGCACCGAGAGCCGCTGGGGGCTGTACCACCATCGCGTCGACTTTCCGCATCGCAACGACGCCGAATGGTTCTGCCACACCTGGCTGCGCAAGGACGCCGACGGCGCGATGCGCAGCGAGAAGCGCCCGGTCGAACCGTACGTCGTGCCGCTCGCCGACGACTATCGCGGCGCCTACACGAATCTGCGCATCCGCGAACCGGCCGCGCTCGCGGCCGCCCTCTGAGGAGCCCCACCGTGCCCCATACCCCGCACGACATCTTCCTGCGCAGCAGCGCGCCCGTGACGATCGACGAGGAACGCTGCATTGCCGACAAGGGCTGCACCGTCTGCGTCGACGTGTGCCCGCTCGACCTGCTCGCGATCGACGTGACCAAGGGCAAGGCCTACATGCAGTTCGACGAATGCTGGTACTGCATGCCGTGCGAGCGCGACTGCCCGACCGGCGCGGTCAAGGTCGACATCCCTTACCTGCTGCGCTGAGCGCGCGCGGCCGGTCGTCGTCGTGCCGCCCGCGCGGGCCGCGCAGGCCGTGCAGGCCGTGCAGGCCGTGCAGGCCGTGCATCGACGACGTGACGGCCGGGCCGGCGTTCGCCAGATTCGCGCCGCCATGCCGCGCCGCCCATGCATCGCGCTGCGCGAGCAGCGGCTTTTTCACCGAACCGATCCTTTGCCCATGACCGCTTTCTCCTTCACCGCCTCGCTGCCCGGCACGCACGATCCGAATCGTGCCGCACTCGCCCTCTCGCCCGACGCATCCGTGCGCCGCATCGCACTGATCGAGCTTGCCGATCTCGAGGAATCCGATCTGGTGCCGTCATTCGTTGCGGCACTGTGCGACGATCCGTCGGCCGACGTACGCAGCGAGGCTGCGCGCGTGCTCGGCGCATGGGAACAGCCCGACGTCGTCGACGCACTGTGCGGCGCATTGCTCGATCCGGACGAAGGCGTACGCGCCACCGCCGCGCAGAGCCTGTCCGAACTGAAGGACGCGGCATCGGGTGCCGTGCTGTGCAGATGGGCCGACCGGCCCGAGTCGTTCGTGCGCCGCGCCGTGCTGCGCGGATTGCGCGAGTTGCGCGACCCCGGCGCGTTCGCGCCCGCGCTGCGCGCACTCGATGCCGAACACGCCGCCGTGCGCGCCGAAGCCGTCGCGGTGCTCGGCTGGCTCAGGGATCCGCGTGCGCTGCCGTCGCTCGCGTGCATCGCGACCACCGATGCCGCAGCGGACGTGCGACGCGCCGCGGTCGGCGCGATCGGGTTCGCGGCACCCGGCGATGCGGCCACCATCGACGCACTGCTCGCCGCGCTGCGCGACCGCGAATGGCAGGTGCGCGAGGAAGCGGCCACGACGCTCGGCAAGTTGCGTGTCGCGGCCGCGCGCGACCCGCTCGCCGCCGCGCTCGACGACGACTACTGGCAGGTGCGCTTGCGTGCCGCGCGTGCGCTCGGGCAACTGCGCGATGCTGCGGCGGCGCCGGCCGTCGCCGCACTGCTGTCGCATGCGATCAGCAACCTGCGCAAGGAAGCCGCGCTAGCGCTCGGTGAATTGCGCGACCGCGCGACGTTGGCCGCGCTCACCCACGCGCTGGAGGATCACGATCCGGAAGTGCGCAAAGCCGTGCGAATCGCGATCCGGCAAATCGACGAGGCGTCGCGATGATCGCGCCGACCGAAATCGCGCTCGATCACGCTGCACGCACGTTGACGCTCCGCTGGCCGGACGGTCGCACGCAGCGCATCGGTTATGCGCAGCTGCGCGGCGATTGCCCGTGTGCGGAATGCCGAAGGATCCGGCTCGACGGCGGTCGTGTCGATGCGCGGCCCGACCTGACGCTGGCCGGCCTCGAAGCAGCCGGCTACGGCATCCGCGCCCGCTTCGGCGACGGCCATGCCCGCGGCATCTATCCGTGGCCGTTTCTGGCCGACATGGCTGACAGGGCGGACACGACGACGCGGCCGTGACGTAGCTCCCGCGGGTGCGGGGACGACATGGCAGACGTGCGGAAACGCTGCGATACTGACGCCCACGATCGTCTCCACCCACCGTGGGAGTCACAACATGCAAACCGCAGTCGGATTCATCGGCCTCGGCGTGATGGGCACGCCGATGGCGCTCAATCTCGCGCGGGCCGGCACGCCGCTCGTCGTATGGAGCCGGTCGCACGGCAGCGACGATGCGTTGCGCGACGCCGGCGCACGCGTGGCCGCGCACGCCGACGACGTGTTCGCCGCCTGCTCCACCGTGATCCTGATGCTCGCGAACGACGCGGCGATCGACGCCGTTCTCGCGCGCGGCACGCCCGGTTTCGCTACCCGTGTCGGCGGGCACACCATCGTGAACATGGGCACGAACGCTCCCGGTTATTCGCGCGCGCTGGCCGATGAAATCGCCGCCGCGTCGGGCCGTTACGTCGAAGCGCCGGTGTCGGGTTCGCGCAAGCCGGCCGAAGCCGGCCAACTCGTCGTGATGCTCGCCGGCGCGCCGGACGACGTCGACGCCGTCCGCGCGCTCGTGAAGCCGCTGTGCCGCGACAGCTTCGTGTGCGGCGACGTACCGTCGGCGCTGACGATGAAGCTCGCCGTGAACCTGTTCCTCATCACGATGGTCACCGGCCTGACCGAAGCCACGCATTTCGCGCAAAGCCACGGTATCGATCTCGCCCGCTTCGCCGACGTGCTGAACGCGGGACCGATGGCGAGCGACGTGTCGCGCGTGAAACTCGGCAAACTCGTCGCGGCGGATTTCTCGGTGCAGGCCGCGATCACCGACGTGCTGAAAAATGCGCGCCTCGTCGCGGAATCCGCGCGCGGCGCCAACATCGCGTCGCCGCTGCTCGACATCTGCCACGCGCTTTACGGCGAGACCGAGCGGGCCGGACATGGTGCGGACGACATGGTCGCCGTGATCCGCGCGATCGAGCAGCGAACGCACGACGCGCGGTGAATCGTCACCGGCCGCCCTCTCGACCACGCGCACGCATCGATCCGTCATGTCCGACTCGCCCCGCTCCCTGACCGGCGTCATCGCCTCCATACGCCCCGTTCCCGCCGTGATCGGCATCGTCCTGCGGGAACGCGACGTGCTGCTGGTGCGCCGCGCCAATCCGCCCGATGCGGGCTGCTGGGGCTTTCCCGGCGGCAAGATCGAAGCAGGCGAATCGATTGCGAGCGCGATCGTGCGCGAGATCGTGGAAGAGACGACCGTCGACGTCGAGGCACTCGACGTCTTTACCGCGCTGGATGCCTTCGATTACGATGCCGGCGGCAACGTGCACCAGCATTTCGTCATGGTCGCGGTGCTGTGCAACTGGTTGCGCGGCACACCTGCTGCCGGCGACGATGCGCTCGACGCGCGCTGGTTCGATCTCGCCGAGCTCGACCGCGACGATTTGCCGATGAGTGCGGGCGTTCGCGACGTCGCGCGACGAGCGATCGAGCGTGCCGCGAGCCTCGGCGACGCACGGCGTCCGGCCATTCTCTGAAACAGCGCCGTCTGCCCGCATCCCTTGCGAGCGTCCCGATCGCGGCCATGACGGTGTCGGCGGGCCGCCGACCTTCAAACTACAAATCAAGACAGGTCAAACCATGATCAGAATTCGCAAGTCCACCGAGGCCGACGGCGCACGCGTGCTGGATATCTGGCGCAACGCGGTCGACGCGACGCATCACTTCCTGAGCGACGACGACCGTCGCGCAATCGAATCCGAAGTGGTCGGGTTCCTGCCCGGTGCGCCGCTCGATCTCGCCGTCGACGAGGCCGACCATGCGATCGGCTTCATGCTGCTCGACGGCAGTCACATGGAAGCCTTGTTCGTCGATCCCGCGCACCATGGGGCAGGCGTCGGACGCCTGCTCGTGGAAGACGCACTCACGCGTCATCCCGACCTGTCGACCGACGTCAACGAGCAGAACGAATCGGCAGCGCGATTCTATGAGCGGCTCGGCTTCGAGCGCTGCGGGCGCTCGGCGCTCGACGGACAAGGACGGCCCTATCCGCTGATCCACCTGCGCCATCGCGCGGCACCGCCCTCGTCGCCACGGCACGCATGACCCGTCTGGCCAGGGCGGGAGATCGCGCCGCCCTCTACGTCACACGCACGGCACATGCGAACGCGGCTGCGTACTACCGAGTCCGCGCCCCGCATGCCGCGCGTGCACCGGTACGCGTGCCAGGTGACGCATCATGCGCGACGCATCGGCAGCACGCGTTCGACCATTGAAAAAGCGCGCTGCATGAAGCCGTTGAACCGGTCGGCGTCGCGCCGCAGCCCTGACTGCTGCCCACCGATCAGGCACAAGTGCACGGCCTGCCCGACGATCTCGGCCTCGCCCGGCGTGCGCACCAGCCGGCGCGACGTGTCGATCGCAAATGCGAGCCGCGCCGCGTCGACACGCTGCTGGCATTCCGCGACCAGCGGATCGTGCAATGCCCAGGCACGGATCGCAATTTCACGCCCTGGCCGTTTCTCGGCGGCAATGCGCAGGTAGCGCAACAGCGTGTCCCCGGCACCGTGGCCCTCCGCCGCATACGCCAGCATGCGCGCGGTGTAGTCGTCCTCCCACGCGGTCAGCAGCGTCCTGACGAAGTCCTCGCGATTGCGGAAGTGGTGATAGAACGATCCCCGCGTCACGTTCAGCCGACGCGCGAGGCTCTCGGCCGAAATGCCCGCGTACCCTTCGCCGTCGAGGGCGTCGAAGCCCGCGGCAATCCAGTCGTTTCGCGTCAGTGTGCTCATCGTCTTCGCCATACAGGCTGTGTATGGTGCGGCATGGACAGATAGGCTGCGAACTCTATCACGGCCGCCGCCGCTTCCGGTAGCGCGCCATTACGTAAGGAGTCCGCCTTGAAAGACATCGCGCTCGTCGCATTCGACCGGTTCACCGATATCGACCTGTTCCTGACGTGGGACATTCTCGGTCGCAACAGCAAGGACTGGCGCGTCCGGATCCTGGGCGCGCAGCCGGTGCTGCATTCCGCCCAGGGTCTGGCGATCCCGACGCACGGCCCGCTCGCCGACGCCAATCGCGCCGACGCGGTCCTGTTTTCGAGCGGCAAGGAAGGCGTACCGGCCGCGCTCGCCGATCCCGGTTTCCTGCCGTCGTTCGATCTCGATCCCGAACGCCAGCTTGTCGGGTCGATCTGCGGCGGCGCCTTCATTCTCGAACGGCTCGGGCTGCTACCGCAGCGCCGCGCGACGACGCACCCCGAAGCGCGGCAGGGTTTGCAGGCAGTCGGGCTGCAAGTGATGGACCAGCCGCTGGTGTGTCACGGCAACGTCGCGACCGCGGGCGGATGCCTTGCGTCGCTCTACCTGACGGGATGGCTGGTCGAATCGATGTTCGATGCGGACAAGCGGCGCGAGACGCTGCTGCCCGTGCTGCCTGCCGGGCAACGGGAGATTTTCGAAGCGCTGATCGAGTTCAGTCTCGGGCAGGGTGCGGGACACGCCACGGGCCCGATCCGGATCGTCGAAGGCGGAAACGGGATTGCGGCATGATGCGCGGGTCGAGGGGCTGCCGCTAGCCGGCACCCTTCTGCATCGTCGCGCCTCGTGCGTCCTGCCAGGCCAACGGCGAATCGGGACGCATTCGCGGGCGATCCCAGGCGTCGATCGGATCGGCTTGCGCCGCACGGATGGTTGTTTGCCGGGCTGAACGAGTCCGTCGTGGGCCGGGAAATGCTAACCTCTCGGCCTCTCTGAACGACACTGCGTGAAGCAACAGGATTCGACCATGCAAACCGTTGCGGTACTGGACTTCGAAACAACCGGGCTTTCGCCGAACCTGGGTGATCGTGCGACCGAAATCGCCGTCATCCTCCTCCGCGACGGACAAGTCGTCGATCGTTTCCAGAGCCTGATGAATGCAGGCAGACGCATACCGTCGGACGTCGTCGCGCTGACCGGCATCACGAACGAGATGATCGCATCGGCGCCGCCGGCATCGAAAGTCATGAAGGAAGCGGCTGCGTTCGTCGGCAAACACGCGGTCGTCGCCCACAACGCCGGTTTCGACAAACGGTTCTGGCAGGCGGAACTCGGGCTGCTTGGCATGACGGCCGAGCATGCCTTTGCCTGCACGATGCTCGTGGCGCGGCGCATTTACCCGGACGCGCTGAGTCATCGCCTGTCGAGCCTCGCGGACATGCTGCGATTGCCGAAATCGGGACGGGCGCACCGGGCGATGGTCGATGCCGAAATGGCCAGCCACCTGTGGTGCAGGCTGCAGCAGGACATTGCCCGGACTTACGGGCTGGATCGTATCGATCACGCGCTCATGACGCGTGTCCAGGCAACGGCGAAGGCGAAAGTGCCGATGTACCTGCGCTCGCTCGCGGGCGCGCATGCGTGAGAATCGGTCGACGGCCGCAGGCGATCGCTGTCAGGCACATGACGGATTGCCGCATCACGCGTGCCACGCGACGTTTCATGACTCGGGCAGCATGTGAGCGCAAAACGGCTTGGGAATCTCCCGACACGAATTGAAAAAAGGCCATGCAGTCGCATGGCCTTGGTCAACTATTGCCGCAGGTACTGAAAAATCGTTATCAGGTGCCTCAGGCGAAAACGGCATTCAGCGTTGCAAGAATTGCGGTCTGGTTGCCCCCTGCCAACGGAACCGTCACCGTAGATCCACTGAAGCCGACCACGCTTTGTCCGGCCGGAGCAGACTGTACGAAACCATTCCGGGTGGTTGAGCCGGCCATACTGCCGAACGGGCCATAAGTGGCCCCGCTTTTCCCGGTCAACGTGAGTTGCAAAACACATTGCCAGCCGTACCACACGCCCGTGTAGCCGGAAATGGACACGATCGGATCGTCAAGCGGAATATTGATGACCTGGGCAGTCCCGCTGTTTCCGCCGTGTTGCAACAAGGTGAATATTCCGGTTCCCGTTCCCTGGGTGCCGGTGTTATATGGCCCCGTCCCGGTATTGACGGCCTGAACCGCGTTGAGTACGTCGCCTGACCGGATCGTCACTCGGGTTAGGTTGGGATTACCTGCGGCGCTGATAATCGATGTGTCGTCGAAGGCGTTGCTGGTGGGCGGATTTCCGAGTTGATCGAGAATCATGAACTGCGCCTGCTCGAACTGGAAGTTTCCCGAATTGAAGCGCCAGACAAAAATATCCTGATAATCGTACCGCGTACCCCCGGAAGAAAAACCTTCCGAAACCATGCTCCAGACCTGTTGCGCACTGGCATTGGGGGCTGAATTTCCCGGTTCGAACTGAGCGCCATAGCCAATCCTGGACGGCGATATGCCGGCATCAAGAAAATCCGATAGCGGCGTGCCGTCGTAGAATTGCGGAGAGACAAAATCGAACTGGCTATTGACCGTAGCGTAATCAATCGAACTGGTGGGCCATGCGGGCGTGAATGACAGATAATATTTCACCGGCTGTCGATCGAATTCGGCGCGAATTGCAGAGAACAGAATCTGAAACTGCGCTCGCGTCATTTTATCGGAAACATCGCCTTCCCAATCGATATCCAGGCCATTCATTCCATTATTCTGGAGATATGTCACCAGATTATTCGCAAAGTTGGCCGCCTGTGTTTGCGGATCTCCTCCTCCCGAGAAAACCGCCGCCAATGTATTGGCGCCGGAATACACCATCGTGGCCAGAAATTTAATTCCAGGATTCACCTGACGCGCATCACGGAGTACAAAATTCAAATAATCCTGATTGGTCAGTCCACTCGAATGCGACGCGTTGCCGATCTGGATCGTGGAACCCTGTGCGGCGGGAACGACCTCGAAAAAAGCAATGCCAAGAAAATTTGCACTGTCGTAAACCTTGCAATCGATCAGCGATTGATAGCAACTTTCGGGACTGTTGTAGTTGGTTTGTGGCGGTTCGTCTTCGTTCAAGAAAATCCACGCATTGATGCCGTTTTGTAGGTTTGCCATTTTTCTTTCCTGTGACGTAGCGTTTTTTGGCGGTGGCGCGCGACGCTGTAACTACAGTAGAAGGCCACCAAATACCACGGCCAATTGACCATGGCGCATCGGCAATGCGGTCACGCCCGGAGACGACACAGCCCCGCAATGAACCAAGGCGTTCCACGTTGCTGAAGACCATTATAGGAAGTGGCGAAAGATAAAACGGTGCAAACTGCGTGAAAATATATCGATCCTTTGGAGAAACACGCGACACCAATTCGACGACAAAATCCCTGTCGAGCGCAACAATGCACTTTCGGATTCGCCATTCCGGCTTCATTACGCCAACTGGCGACGCATTCGGTGAAAAGCTTCGACACGGCGCGCGGCCGCCATCGTTTCTCTTCACTCAATAATGCAGGTAATCGTATCGAAGCAAGGAAATATGCCCGCCGGAGATACTGCGACATGCAAACCGTCGCGGTCGGTGATCTTGTACAGGGCTGTACGGGATTTAAAAGGATTGCGGAATGCGAATTCGGTGAGCCTCGTTTCCTGTTCTCGTGATTGGTACCGCTTTTACCGCTACCAATCACGAGCCCTCGATGTGCCCGCAAACCCGCATCGCGTCCCGCATTCCGGAAGGATTTTTACTGCCACGACTGAATCCCGTTGCCGGGAGATTATCGAGTCGCAATCGTGCATTCGGCTACTGCCCGCCCCACTGTCACTTGCAGCGCATACGCGGCGGGCAGTCTCCGGATTCGTAGAAAGTTCGCTTCTACGTCAATGGCTTACAACCATGCGGATCGCAACGAGAATCCTGCAAGATCCTGCGTAAGCCAATGATTTCAAGAGGAGCCTTTTACCGCTCACTCCCACTCGATCGTCGCCGGCGGCTTGCCCGAGATGTCGTACACGACCCGGTTGATCCCGCGCACCTCGTTGATGATCCGGTTCGACGCGCGGCCGAGCAGCGCGTACGGCAGGTGCGCCCAGTGTGCGGTCATGAAGTCGGTCGTCTGCACGGCGCGCAGCGACGTCACGTAGTCATACGTGCGGCCATCGCCCATCACGCCCACCGACTTGACCGGCAGAAACACCGCGAACGCCTGGCTCGTCAGGTCGTACCAGGTCTTGCCGACATCGGCTTCGCCGCACAGGCCGGCAGCCGCATCCTGCGCGGTCGCGGTCGTGTTGCGCAGTTCCTCGATGAAGATCGCGTCCGCGCGGCGCAGCAGGTCCGCGTATTCGCGCTTCACTTCGCCGAGAATCCGCACGCCGAGGCCCGGGCCCGGGAACGGATGGCGGTACACCATCTCCGGCGGCAGGCCGAGTGCGACACCCAGCTCGCGCACTTCGTCCTTGAACAGGTCGCGCAGCGGCTCGAGCAGCTTCAGGCCGAGCGTTTCCGGCAGACCACCGACGTTGTGGTGGCTCTTGATCGTGGTCGCCTTCTTCGTCTTCGTGCCGCCCGATTCGACCACGTCCGGGTAGATCGTGCCCTGCGCGAGCCACTTCGCCTTCGACAGCTTCTTCGCCTCGGCCTGGAACACCTCGACGAACTCGCGGCCGATGATCTTGCGCTTCGCTTCCGGATCGGTCACGCCGGCCAGGTGGCCGAGGAACTGCTCGGATGCGTCGACGTGCACGACCTTCGCATGCAGGCGGCCTTCGAACATGTCGAGCACCATCTTGCCTTCGTTGAGGCGCAGCAGGCCGTGGTCGACGAACACGCAGGTCAACTGATCGCCGATCGCGCGATGGATCAGCGCGGCTGCGACGCTCGAATCGACACCGCCCGACAGGCCGAGAATCACTTCCTCGTCACCGACCTGCTCGCGGATCTTCGCGACGGCTTCCTCGATGTGATTCTTCATGATCCAGTCGGGCTTCGCGCCGGCGATCTGCAGCACGAAGCGCTCGATGATCTGGCGGCCCTTCACCGTATGCGTGACTTCCGGGTGGAACTGCACCGCGTAGTACCCGCGTGCCTCGTCGGCCATGCCGGCGATCGGGCAGCTCGGCGTCGACGCCATCAGCGCGAAGCCCGGCGGCAGCTCGGCCACCTTGTCGCCGTGGCTCATCCAGACCTTCAGCATCCCGTGGCCTTCGTCGGTCTTGAAATCCTCGATGCCGTCGAGCAGGCGCGTATGGCCATGCGCGCGCATTTCCGCGTAACCGAATTCGCGGTGGTCGCTCCACTCGACCTTGCCGCCGAGCTGCACGGCCATCGTCTGCATGCCGTAGCAGATGCCGAGCACCGGCACGCCGAGATCCCACACGGCCTGCGGCGCGCGCAGCTGGTGGTCTTCGTACGTGCTCGCGTGGCTGCCCGACAGGATCACCGCCTTCGGCGCGAATTCGCGGACGAAGTCGTCGGACACGTCGTTCGGATGGATTTCGCAGTAGACGTGCGCTTCACGCACGCGGCGCGCGATCAGTTGGGTGACTTGCGAACCGAAGTCGAGAATCAGGATTTTGTCGTGCATGGCTGCGGACGGGATGAAGAGAATAAGAAAAGCAGCGCATCGTTTGCATCATGCGCTGCGTCACAAGCATGGACAGCGGCGTCGGGCGGAAGGCAGCACGCGCGACGCATGGCCGGTCAATCCTGCATCGGCGGGCGCTCGTCGAGTGCGACGGTGCCTGACGACGATTGGCCGGATGCGGCGGATGACGATGCGGCGGCCGGCGACGGCGCCGCGGGACGGCTGACGACGGGTTCGACACGCTGCGGCGCGGCCGACGACGCTTGCGCCATCGCAGGCTCGTCCGGACGCGGCGCCG